>RFVE01000026.1 GCA_009922585.1 Planctomycetia bacterium | reverse complement strand
TGCCTGGGCGATCGCCCATCCCGACCTCACGGCGGGGGTCGGCGGAATCTATCCCGTTTATGACTGGCGGACGTATCCCGGCCTCACTAAAGCGGCAGCCGCCTATGGGCTCACACCCGAGCAGTTGGCGGCCAAGGCTGCCGACCTTTGCCCGATCGAGCGGATCGATGTGGCGGCGCGGGCCGGCGTGCCCTTTTGCATCATCCATGGCGACGCGGACAAGGTCGTGCCACTCGAGCCCAACTCCGCTGAACTCAAAAAGCGATACGAGGCCGCGGGCAAGGGAAACCTCGTGACGCTGATCATCGCCCCGGGCCAGGGCCACTCCTTCTGGGAGGGCTTCTTCCACTGCCAGCCGCTGGTCGACTTTCTCATCGCCCGCGCAAAAGCCGAGCCGCTCGACGGCGAGTAAGCGGCTCGCAAGCGGGCTGCATCGGGACGATTGCAGGCCTCCGCCTTAAGGTATACGAGTGTATACTTATTGGTTGCCGGTTGAGCCCGGGGTGGTGATCCCGGGTATTGCCATCGCTATAATTTCATTGTCGATTCGCAGATGCTATTCACACAGATTTGCTGGGATCTGGACGATGACCCACATGGCAATGTCCAGCACATCGCCGATCACGATGTCTCCAAGGAAGAAGTGGAGGAGGTTTTAGGGCATCCAGAGGGCATTGAGCGAAGCCGGTCTTCGGGGCTTTTGATTGCGTTTGGCGAAACGACCACAGGGCGACTGCTTGCGGTCGTCTATGAGAAGATCGACGACCTGTGTGTGTACCCTGTGACGGCGTACGAAGTTGAGTGATCGAGAGGTGTGTCGCGACTCAGCGGCGGCTTTTCGCGATGATGCAACAGAGAGTCATTGATGAAACGTGTGACCCGTGAACGACGACTGACCGCGGCCGAGGCAGCCAGGTACGAGAAGATCAGGAACCAGGTCGATCTTGAGAAGCCGAAGATTGATGCCAGAATTCGCGGCCGTCTGGCGGCACGGCGAAAAGTCATCGCGGCGAAGAAAGGCGGCCTCACCCTTGGTCAGAGGATTCGCCATGCACGTGAAGCCCGCCGCCAGACGCAAGTCGAGCTAGCATTGGCGGCTGGCATATCCCAGGGATATCTCTCACAGTTGGAGCAAGATGAGCGCGAGCCGACGCTATCGATTGCTGTCCGTCTCGCAGCCGCGCTCGGCATATCTTTGGATGATTTGGCAACAGGTGCTGCGTAATGTTGTGAGATAGGCCGGGCTGAGAGCGGCTGTCAGACGTGCCTGGCGTCGGCAACCAGGCAGAGAGGTGCCGCTATACCCTGCTCCGGCACAGCTGCGGTCTCAGTCACTGTCTGTCGCCGGCTCGAACCATGGGTAGATAGCTGGCAGCACCAGCAGGGTGAGCACCATTGAGGTGGCCAGGCCGCCAATCACCACGGTTGCCAGTGGCCGCTGGACCTCGGCACCCGCACTCGACGAGATGGCCATCGGCAGGAAGCCGAGGGCGTCGGTCGTGGCCGTCATCAGCACCGGCCGGAGCCGGTCGAGCGAACCCTCGAAGATCGCTGTCCGCTGATCGCTACCGGTCTTCCGTAGGTGGCGGATGTGCTCGATCAACACCACGCCGTTCATCACGGCGATGCCGAACAGGGCGATGAAGCCGACGCCGGCCGAGATTGAAAAGGGCATGTCACGAAACCAGAGCGCGACAATGCCACCGGTCGCGGCGATCGGCACGTTGAGGTAGATCAGCAGCGTCAGTTTCACCGACCCGAACGTGAGGTAGACCAGCGAGAAGATCAGGAAGAGGGCGACCGGCACCGCAATCAGCAGCCGGCTGCTGGCCCGCTGGAGATTCTCGAACTGACCGCCCCAGGTCAGCGAGTAGCCCGCCGGCAGTTTCACCTGGTCCGCGACCGTTCGTTGGGCGTCGGCCACAAAACCGGCCAGGTCCCGGCCGCGGACGTTGCACTGAATCAACAGCCGCCGACGGATGGCGTCGCGGCTAATTTCAGCGGGTCCATCCTCAACCGTGATGGTCGCCAACTGCGACAGGGGAATCTGCCGGCCGCGGGAGTCGGCGATTTTAAGCTGTCCGAGGCGTTCGATGTCCTGCCGCCAGCGGCCCGCCAGCCGCACCTGCAGGGGAAACCGGCGCTGGCCTTCGAAAACCTCGCCGACAACATGGCCGCCGATCACCCGGGTGGCGTCGAGCACGTCGCTGGCGTTGATGCCATAGCGGGCAATCGCGTCGCGGCGGATGATCACCCGCACGTAGGGCAACCCAGCGATCTGCTGGGCCTGCACGTCGGCGGCGCCGGGCACCGAGGCCAGGGCCCGAACGATCTTGTCGCCTTCGGTCTCAAGCACATCGAGATCGTCACCGAACAGGCTCAGGCCGATGTCGGACCGCACCCCGGCAACCAGTTCCTGCACCCGCAGTTCGATCGGCTGGGTGAAGCTGTAGGAGTTGCTCGGCACGCTGGCCTCGAGGGCGGCATGCATCTGTTCGATCAGTTCGGCCTTGTCATAGTTCGGCACCTCGTGGCCGTCGGCGGCCTTCAGCCGCACGAAGATGTCGGTCTGGTGGACACCCATCGGGTCGTTGGCAATCTCGGGCCGGCCGGTTTTGGAAACCACGCTTTCGACCTGGGGAAATGTCAGCAGCGTCCGCTCCATCGCCTTGGTCATTTCGATCGAGGCCTCCAGTGAGACACTCGGCAGCCGGGTGGCCTGGATGGCAATGTCGCCCTCATCCAGTTTGGGCACGAACTCGAGGCCGAAGGTACTCGCCAGGGCGACGCTGAGGGCAAAGACCGTCACCGCCCCACCGAGCATCAAGCCCGGCCTGGTCAAGGCGGCCGAGAGCAGGGGGCGATAGATACGCTTGCACCAGCTGACCAGGAAGGTCTCTTGCTCACTCACCCGGCGGGCGAGGAACAGCGAGGCCATGACCGGAATGACGGTGACCGACAGGATCAACGCCCCGGTCATCGCCGACATGAAGGTGAAGGCCATCGGCCGGAACATCTTGCCCTCGACGCCCTGCAGGCTGAGGATCGGCAGGAAGACGATGATCACGATCAGCCCGGCGAACATGATCGGCGTGCCCACCTCCCGGGAGGACTCTTTGAACACCGAGAGTGGTGCCCGGCCGCCACCATGCCGCCGCTGGTAGGTCGCGACATTCCTGACGGCATTTTCGACCATCACCACCGCCCCATCGACGATCACCCCGAAGTCAACCGCTCCGAGGCTCATCAGGTTGGCGGAGACGCCGGCGACCTTCATGGCGATCAGGGCCGCCATCGCCGAAAGCGGGATGGCCGCCGCCACAATCAGCCCCGCCCGGATGTCGCCCAGTAGCAAAAACAGCATCACGATCACCAGCAAGACACCGACACTGATGTTTTCGGTGATGGTGTGGATGGTCTTGGCGACCAGTTCGGTGCGGTCATAGAAGGTGTCGATGAAGACGCCCTCGGGCAGGGTCTTGTTGATCTCAGCGATCTTGGCTTTGACGTCGGCCACCACCTGCCGCGAGTTGCCCCCCATCAGCATCATCACCATGCCGGTCACCGCCTCGCGGTCGCCGTCCCGGGTGACCGCCCCCTGCCGCAGCATCGGGGCGAACCGCACCTCGCCGATATCGGCAATCCGGATCGGGGTGCCGTCACTGCGGCTGTCGAGCACAATCGAGCGGATGTCGTCGAGGCTGCTGATCAGGCCCTCCCCCCGCACCAGCCGCTGTTCGGCCCCGCGGGCAATCGCCCCGCCACCGGCATTGCCGTTGTTCTCCTGGAGGGCCTCGAAGACCTGGCTCAGAGAGATGCCGAAGTTGAGCAGCTTGTCGGGATCGACCTGAACCTCGTAGGTCTTGAGCTGCCCGCCAAAGGTGTTGACCTCGATGACCCCTGGCACGCTCCGCAGTTGGAAGGCGATCTGCCAGTCGAGAATCGTTCGCAGCTCCATCTGGTCATAGTCATAGCCCGGCTTCGCCCGCACCTCGAACTGATAGATCTCGCTCATTCCCGTGGCGATCGGGCCCATCTGCGGGTCGCCCATGCCCGGGGGAATGCTCTCGCGGGCTTGCTGCAGCCGCTCGTTAACCAGCGTTCGCGCCCAGTAGATGTCGGTGCCCTCTTCGAAGGCCACGGTCACGGCGGAGAGGCCAAAGCGGCTGATCGAGCGGATTTCTTCCACCCGCGGCAGGCCGCTCATCGCGTTCTCGACCGGAAAGGTAATGAATTGCTCGACTTCGACTGGGCCGAGGGAGGGCGAGAGGGTCAGCACCTGCACCTGCACGTTGGTCAGGTCGGGCACGGCGTCGAGCGGCAGGCTGGCCACCGAGCCGGCACCGACGCCCAGCAGCACCACTGCCAGCAGCATGACAACAAAGCGGTTGTCGAGTGACCAATCGATGATTCGTGAAACCATTGGGCGGACGTCTTTCGGAAGGATTGCAGGGCGGCCCAGCCATGGGCCCAGAAGCTGGTGGGCGGTGGCCGCTGGGGGGCGGTTATTCCTCGAGCAGGGCCGAGAGCATCCGTGACTTGAGAGCAAACCCGCCGCTGACCACGATCTGGTCGCCGGCGGTCAGCCCGTTGCGGATTTCAACAGCCTCCGCCGTCCGGCGGCCAAGCTCGACATTCCGCCGCTGGAAGCGTTCGCCGCCGAGATGCTGAAACACAAAGGGCACGCCGTCGTGCTCCAGCACCGCAGCCAGCGGCACCTGCAGCACCGTGGCTGCGTGGGTGTCGGGCAGTTCAACCGTGACGAACATGCCCGGTTTGAGGCGGCCGTCTTCGTTCTTGGCCACCGCCCGCAGGTGGAGGGTCCGGCTTTCATCATCGACCAGATCACCGGTGTAGAAGACGGTGGCCTCGAAGACCTCGCCCGGCCACGACCCGCTGCGAAACCGCACCGGCTTGCCCTGAAGATCTTCCAGCAGCGGCAACTGTTCTTCATAGACGTCGGCCGACAGCCAGACGCTGGAGAGGTCGGCGATGGAAAGGATCTGGTTGGTCGGCCCGACATGCTCCAGGAGCACCACATCCTTCGAGATCACTGTGCCGTCGAACGGTGCCACGATCGGGCAACGGGCCAGCGCAGCCCCCGCCCTGGGGTCGATCTCGGCGATTGCGTCGCCATCCAGCCCGAGGATCTTGAGTGCCGCCTCATCGACCGCCACCCGGGTTTCCAATTCCGCCACCTGCTGGGTGGACATCACCGCCGCCTGCCGGGCCTCCTGTTCGAGCTGTTCCAGCAGCGACTGCAGCGTCGCCCGATTTGATTTCCAGCTGGCTTCGGCTTCGTAGATGTGCCGCGACGCGACGATGCCCTCCGACTGCAGTGGCTCCAGCCGGTCGAGATTTTTCCTGGCGGTTGCCTGATCGATGTACGCCGTCATCAGCTTGTCGCGGTACTCCCCCAGCGGCTGGTTCTGCAGCTGTTTCTCAATCTCTTCAACCGGGGCACGGGCCCGCAGCAGTTCGATCATCGTGAGCGTGTTTTTGGAGATCGCCTGGGTCCATTCGTCCTTCCGTTTGGTGAAGCTCAGCTGCAGGCGGTCCTGAGCGAGCCTGAGCATGGCGTCCCCGACCTGCCGGCTTTGAATCACGGCCATCTGCTGCCCCTTGGTGACGGTATCACCCAGGCTCACATGCACACTGTCAACCCGGCCATCGACCAGCGGGTAGACATGGGCCAAGCGGTCCTCGTTCAGTCCGATGACGCCGGTGAGGGTTGTCGCTTGTTCAATCAGCGCCGGGGTCGCCGGTGCCACCATCAGCGAGGTCGGCTTCCAGAGATCTTCAGGAAAGATGATCAACGCCGGATCGGTCTCCGTGTCCGTTGCCGCTGACGGCTCGGCCACCACCGCCGGCTGCGGGGGCGTCCCGGCTGGCCCCCAGAAGAACCAGCCGACTGCTGCCGTGGCAGCGATGACGACTAGGGTGACCAGCCAGCGGGCAGGCCGACCCGCCGACGTGCCCGTTGCGGTGTGTGTCATGATTGCTTCCTCGACAGAAAGTACGGGTGACCAAAGTTGGATCGGTGGTGGCGGTGGCAGCCTGGTTGGCAGTTTGACGGAGAGCCTGGCCACCTTGGAGGGGCCGTGAACGCCTCCGGCAGTGCCGCATGGCGAGCCACTATCCCGCGGCAAAGATAGATGTGGTCCCGCGACACTCACAAGGTCGCGAACGCCACGTTTTTGGTGTCATGCAGGGGAAAACCCTTGTGTCGGAACCGAGGACAAGCACGTCTCGCGGAATGCATACGGGCAGTGAACGGCCGTGAGCAGCACCCGCCTGCCCTCCGGGCTAAAAGAACGCTGCTGCGCGGAGTCGCCGACGTTAGCTTGAGCTTGCTGAAACGCCCGGAACGGTGGCGACAGCCGGAGGAGGACCAAAGATTGGGTCGTGCTGCCAGGCCTGACTCCAGCCAGCCCAGCGCCGCAGCAGGTCGTCTGTGACGACCAGCACTGCCGGCAGCAGGATGAGCTCGGCCACCGTGGCCGCCGCCACCGCCGCACAGGCCAGCCGGCCGAACCCGGCCAGCGACGGCACGCTACTGACAGTCACCGCGGCAAAGCCGACGCCGAGCACAAGGCCACCGAGCATGACTGGATTTCCGGTCTCGGCCACCGCCCGTTGGACTGCCGAAGCGATTGACACGCCCTCGCGACGGTGCCGGGCCAGTGCCGCCAGCACATGGACGGTGTCATCGACGGCCAGACCGAGACAAACGTTGAAGACGATCACTGTTGCCGGGTCAAGCGACCGGCCGGTAGCCACCATCATCGCGGCGATCACCGCCAGCGGAAAAACATTCGGGATCAGGCTGACCAGCCCGGCCACTGGTGAGCGGAAGGCGATCGCCAGAATCGTGCCGATCACGATCACCTCCAGCAGCAGGCTGCCGCCCAAGTCACGGACCAACTGCCGGATGTTGCGAGCCGAGACAACCGACATGCCGGCCAGATCGAATTGCCAGCCAGGGTGGGCCACCGCCAGCTGATTGAGCTGCTCTTCGATACCACGGTAGACCGTTTCAAGCTGCCGGCTGCCGGCGTCGCTGACCCGGGACCGGACGATTGCCATCCGGGCGTCGGCATCGACCAGCTCCTCCACGGCTGTTGCTGGCAGTCGCTGGCGGGCCCGACTGGGCATGCCGCTGACCACCGACGCCAGCGACAAGGGACGGCTGGCGGCGTCTGATGCCTCGATGATGCCGTGGATTTCCTGCAGCCGCGCAAGCACGGTCTCGTCTCGCCAGTCAGTGGAGGCCGGCCACTGCACGACCACATCGACCCCCATCACCCCACCGAACTCAGCATCAACCGCCCGCAGGGCCCGGGCCGCTTCAGCCCGCCGCGGCAGGGCGTCGATCACCCGGTTGTCGGCATCGACCCCCAGGCCCAGTAGGGTCAGCAGCAGTGTGCCAACCAGACCGGCTGCCGCGATCGGCCGGGCATGCCGGATCGAAAAGGCGGCAAGTGTTCCGGCCGCCCGGCTTGCCAGCCGCCAGGAGCGACCGAGTTTCAGCCCCTGGCAGAATCGGGTCGAGGCGAGGAGTGGGGTCAGCAAGGTGACGGCCGCAAAGCTGGCAATTGCACCGGCTGCGGCAGCGATGCCGAAGGTCCGGACAGCTTCAATCCGAGCTGCCGCCAGCGACGCAAACCCGATGGCAGTGACAAGACTGGTGAGGCCGCAGGCGGTGCCGACCCGGCGGACGGCCCCAGTTGATGCTGCCAGCGGGTCGAGCCCCCGCCGCACGCTTCGCCGCATGTCTTCAATGAAGTGAATTGAGTCGCAGGTGCCAACAACAAGGGCCAGCGATGGCACCACGCTGGTGAGGATGTTGATGGGCGCCCCGCAGAGTCCCAGCAATCCCATCGCCCAGACTGCTCCAACTGCGGGCGGCACGCAGGCAACAAGCGTTGACCTGATGCTGCGGGCAATGCCGGCCGAGAGCACCACCGCCAGCAGCAGGCCGAGGGAGTTGAACAGCAGCATGTCGCGACGGAGTGCCGCAGCAGCCTGATACCGCAGGGCGGGGAGGCCGGTCAGCTGAATTTCCAAACCGTCGGTTTCCGACTGCTGTAACAGCCGCTCCAAGGATGCCACTGCCGGGCCGAGGCGGGGTGGCCGGTCGGCCCCCGCCACCAGGCGGACAATCACGAGCGTCGTGGTGGCATCAGCCGACAGCAGCTGACCGCTGACCAACGGGTGTTCAATTGCCCGGTCATGGGCCGCCTGCAGGGCGTTGGCATCGAGCGGGCCGTTGGTGCGGGGGATCACCGCTCCAGTCGGCCGACCAGCCGGCGGAGGTTTGACAAGGTGGGCTCGTGGAAGAGACTGCCGTCAGTCCGGTTGACGCGAACAACACAATCGCGGTCGGGGCTGCCGAACCGCTCACCGATGGCATCGATGACGGCAAACTCTTCGTCGATTTCGACGGCATTCGTGCCGCGCTGCCAGCCGGTCTGCCTGACACTTCTCAGCAGTGACCGCAAATCGTCGTCGATGCGGAGTTGGCTGAGGCCGTATCCGGCCAGGGCCGAACAGATGAGGACGGCAACGAGGCTCAGTCGCTGCCAGCGGCGAGATCCGGGATCAGGTGCCGCTCGTCCGGATCGACGATCCAGCCTCGGCAGCTGGCCGCTCCGCACCGGCAGGGAATCGCCGCGTCCGCTGGCCAGCAGTAATCGATCAGAAGCTGTTCCCCGGCGGCGATCGGGCGGATGGTCTGCAGCCACAGGCGGTCTTCCTGCTGGTTTGTCTCCTCGTCCTCCCAATAGAAGAGTTCGCAGTTCGGATCGCAACTGTGATTCAGAAAACGCAGCGGGGCGGCCGGTTCGAGCAGCTTGCCACTCGGCAGAGCCATGCAGTAGCTGGGGTCTTCGGGGTAGTCATCCATGATTTCCCCGAGAATTTCCCCGAGGATCAGCTCAGCCTTGAGCCGACGACGGGCAAAAATCCCGTTGCCGACGTCGGTGTCACCCACCCGAATCAGCCCGGTGAGCCGGTCGCGGCGACGAGCCCTGTTGTGAGCGGGTGTTGTGGAAACGCCCTCACTCAGCTGGGAATCAGTCGTTTGATCGGCGTCCGGCTGTCGCAGGGCGGTTGGCATCAGGGGTTCGGCTTCTTCTATGCTGCGGGAGTGGTGCTGTGAAAATAAATTGGGCTGCGATCCGATTCCCGGACCGCAGCCCCAAACTTCGCGAAACTTTACCGATGTTCCAGGCAAATCGTCAACGCTGTTTGTGTTGGCTGCGGCTGAAGAGGCCAGTGGGATTGCTGCTTTGGCTGACGGTGCCCGTCACTGCCGCTGAGAGGTCACCCCTGCCAGCAGCCAGCTTTCGCGGTCCGTCCACAGTTGTTCGCATCGCCTGCTTTAACACCGAGGCCCTCGCCGTGCCGGGAGAGTCAAACCGGTTTGCTCGGGAACGGTTTGACCCTGGCCGACAGCGGCACCTTGAGCGGGTGGCGGCGGTGATTGAGGTGGTCGACCCTGACATCCTCGTGCTTTCCGAGATCGCCTCAGCCGAGCCGCTGGCGGCGCTGGCAGCCATTCTGAAAGACAAGGGCCTGGGAACCTTTCAGATGCACCATGTCGATGGTCAGGATCGGTTCACAGGCTTTGACGTTGCCGTTCTCTCCCGGCTTCCGGCTGATCTGATTGACGGCACTACAGTGAGGCTGTTTGCCCCGAAAAAAACCCCTCGGCGGTCGGCCGTGCTGGCGGGTGAAGCAGAGCTGCCCTGGACTGCCGAGCGGTATGTTGAACCGCAGGACGACGGCAGCAGCCGCGAGGAGATCGCCGTGCTCAAGCGGCATGTCGTCTGCTGCTTCACGGTGGCGGGCCAGAAGCTCGGCCTGGTCGGCCTGCATCTCAAGAGCAACCCCAGCGATCCCGGGGCCAACGCCCAGCGGGCCGCCGAGGTCGAGATTGTGCGGCGAATCGTCTGCCGTGAGCTTCTGCCCCGCGGCTACCTGCCGATCGTCCTCGGTGACCTCAACGACTATGACCCCGACGTGCCAATGGCTGATCGAAGGCGGACGACTCAGACAGCAGTGCTGCGGAATCTGCGGGATATCGACCCCAGCCGCCCCGGTGAGGAACTGGTCAATGCCGCCGCCGCGATTCCGCGAGTAGCCGACCGATATTCATCGCACTGGGACTACAACGAAAACGGGGCCGCTGATCCTGAGGACGTCTTCACGCTGATTGACCACATTCTGCTCGACCGACGGCTAGCGGAGGGGTTGCGGCGGGCCTTTATCTGCCACGCCAGTGGCCTCGATGCATCCGACCACTTTCCCGTTGTGGTCGACATCGACCTTGCCGCGGTGCCGTCTGCTAGGCCGTGAGCTCGTTTCGTACTGTTTCCAGCAGCCGTTTGGTTGCCCTGATGCCCTCCGGCTCGGGCAACTCCTTGCCTTCGTATTCGATGCCGATGTGGCCGCGGTAGCCCGTCGCGATGACCAGTTTGAGCATCCGCCGATAATCAATTTTTGTTTCATTGCCCTCAGCGTCAAAGGCATAGCTTTTTGCACTGACACCCTTGGCGAATGGAGTCAGCTCTTCCACTCCCTGATAGCGGTCGTACTCGTAGAAGTTGCCAAAGTCGGGCAGCGTGCCGACGTTTGCTCGGTCGACCAGCTTCATCACGCCAGTCAGCCATTCGCCGTTGCTCGACAGCCCACCATGGTTCTCGACGATCACGTTGAGCTCAAGCTGGCCAGCGTACTCTCCGAGTCGAGAGAGACCATCGGCAGCCAGTTTCTGCTGCTCTTCAAAGCTGCCGGCGCTTGAGGCGTTGACCCGGATCGAATGGCAGCCCAACCGCTTGGCCGCCTCGACCCAGGGGAAGTGGTTTTCGATCGCTGCCGTGCGGGCGGTATCGTCGGGGTCACCGAGCTTGCCGAGCCGGTCGCACATGATCAGTAGGTTCTCGACGCCTTCATCAGCCGCCCGTTGTGAAAGCTCACTGAGGTAGTCAAGGTCCTTTGCCTTGTCCATAAAGAATTGGTTGACGTATTCGACGGCGTTGATGCCATAGGTTCGCTTTGCTTCTCGTGGAAAGTCGAGGTTATCGATGGTTCCATCAAATAAAGTCCGATGCAGGGACCACTGAGCCAGAGAAATTTTAAATAGCGGAGCCTTAGCAGCGGTCGAATCGTTGGCTACCAGTGGCCGCGACACGGCGAAAAGACCGCCGCAGGCCAGCAGGCCAAACCGGCGACGAGTGAGCAACTGCTTGATTGCCATGGGGGAGGACGAATCGATGGGCATCAATAAACTCCAGATGGGCTTAGGACGACTGGGGCGGGAAGCTGCGGCCGCGGTATCTGCTGGCGACGCCCACGTAGGCAACAGCCGCCACCAGCATCACGCCGGTGAAAAACCAATAGTAGTTTGCCCCCTCGAGCCAGCGGTTGAGCGGGGGGCGGCTGATCAACGCATTCACCACAGCGGTGAACTCGTTGCCAAGAGCGATGCTTGCGAGGTAGCAACTCATCACAATCGACTTGATGCTTGGTGGTGCCTGGGTGTAGCTGAACTCAAGGCAGGTGATGCTCACCATCACTTCGGCAGCGGTCAGCAGAGCATAGGCGAAGACCTGCCAGCCAATCGATGGGGTGGCACCACCGTCAATCCAGGTCTGGATGAGGCCACTGATGGCAAAGGCTGGCACGGTCAGGAACATGCCCAGGCCGATCTTGCGAAGTGGCGTCAGGGGGAACATGCGGTCGATTGCCGGATAGATCACGTACGAGAACAGCGGCACGAACAGCAGGATGAACAGGGGGTTGACCGCCTGCAGTTGGCTCGGCAACCAGGTGGTGCCGAACAGTTGCATGTTCATGTCTTTGGCCTGCAGCACCCAGGCGCTGGCGGTCTGATCGAAGAGGCACCAGAAGGCGGCGATGCAGCAATAGATTGGCAGCAGGCCAACCAGGGCCTGCAGACCCTCGCCGCTGCAGGCCTCCCGCAGGAAAGCTCTGCCACGGGGTGGCACGTGAATGAAGCTGTTGCGGCCCAGCCAGAAGACCATTGTGGCCAGGGCCATGAGTACCCCGGGCACCCCGAAGGCGAGCGCAGGGCCCGGGCGGACGCCGATTCTGGCCAGTGGCCCGGCAAGTCCGCCAAAAACCGCCGTGAAACTATCCTCGTTGAGCAGGATGGGTGTCAGCAATGTGCTGGCCAACGCCCCGAGGTTGATCGCCAGATAGAACCAGCCGAAGACCCGGCTGAGCAGGTGGCGGTTGGCCGCCCCAAACTGGTCGCCAACGTGGGCTGACACACAAGGCTTGATTGCGCCGGTCCCGATGGCGATGAGTGCCAGCCCCAGGCCGAGGCCGAGCCGGGTCTCGTCGAGGGCGAGCGAGAGATGGCCCAAACAGTAAATGATCGATAGCCAGAGAATGGTGCGGTATTTCCCGAATAACCAATCGGCCAGGATCGCGCCGATCAGGGGAAAGAGATAGCTGGCGACGACGAATGAGTGGACATAGAACTTGGCATCCTCGGCCGACATCACAGCCAACTCGCCGCTGCTACTCAGCAGGTGCTCGGTCATGAAAACCGTGAGAATGGCTTTCATGCCGTAGAAGGAAAAACGCTCCGCAGCCTCGTTACCGACGATGTAGGGGATGCCCGGTGGCATCCGGTCGGTGTCAGTCGGGGTGGTGCGGTAGGATGCAGACATCGGCAAATGTGGCCGGAGGACGTTGGCGGATCGCCCGACAGTCGAGCAGGAGCCTGTGAGCAAGAGCATGGACGAAACCCACCCCGGCTGGCAAGCAGAGCGTCCCGACGGCTGGCTGGTGCTGACGGTCGACCGGCTGCCGGCCTGGCTACTCGGGCCGTGGGGGGCCACCTGGGTTTCAACGCCGAGCATCTGCCGGCTGGCTGCCGCCGGTCTGGTCTGCGATCGACTGCTGGTCCGCTCAACCAATCCCACCGACACGCTTCAGGAACTATTTGAGGCCCATCTGCCGGTTGCGGGCCAGGCAGGAAATCGATCGTCGGGGCTGCTGGAGGCCGCAGAATCACGAGGGTGGCGGACAGCAATCGTGACAGATGCCGTCGAACATTTTGGCGGCCTGCTGGCTGCAGGGCCGACGGTGGAAGTTCTCGAAGTGCCCAGCGGTCGGCCTAAGCGAACAGCTGCAACTGATGAGACCAGTGGCTGCGGACGGGTGTTCACTGCTGCCGAGGCGGTTCTGGTTGGTGGTGAGGCGGATCTGGTTTGGTGCCATCTGGGCAGCCTCGGCACCGCCTGGGATGCACCGCAGGGCTATCGCGAGGCCTGCTTCGATCCGGATGATCCACCGCCGGATGATTCGGCGGTGATTCCCGACTTTGTGGTCACTGCTGAGACCGATCCAGATCGGGTAATGGCCGTGAGGCAGACGTTTGCTGGCGAGCTTGCCCATCTTGATGACTGGATTGGCCGGCTGCTTGATGGAGCCAGTCGGCGATGGCGGCGGGCGGGAGTCTTGCTACTCGGGCTGCGGGGGTTGCCGCTGGGCCTGCATGGTCGGGTTGGTGCGGGCGTTGGTGAGCCGGCCCCCTTTGCCGAGCTGACCCACGTGCCGGCAGTGCTCGTCGATCCGGCGGGCCGTCAGGCATCCCAGCGATTTGGTGGGCTGCTGCTGCCGGCTGATTTGGTGGCGACGGCCACTGAACTGATCGGTGGAGTCGCGCATGCTGATGGCGGGGGCGACAAGAAGACCGCAGGTCGAAGCCTGGCAGCCTTGTTCGGTGGTGAGGCCGCAGCTTGGCGAACCGCCGGTCGCGATCGGATCTACAGTCATTCAGCCGGTGGTCAGGCAATAAATGTCGGCGATTGGACGCTGGTGCAGCCGGTCGATCAGCCACCCCGGCTGTTCGCCAAACCCGATGATTATTTTGAACTGGCAGATGTTGCCGACCGGTCCCGGGATGTCGCCGCAGCACTCGCCAGCTGCCTTGTTGCCCCAGACTGCCAGGCTGAACACTGGGAAAAACCGCTGCCCAAGTTGCTGTGGCCAGACGACACCAGCGACCGATACGAGTAATGGAGCGACTGGTGGCGGATCTGGTTTTGCTCCATTGCGGTTGGGCCGATACCATCCCGCCCCCTGCTGGCCCCCGCTTTTACTCGTTGTCCCAATGCACGCTGTTTTTTCTGATCATCTCAGCTGGTGGCGACTTGGTGTGCTGGCGGCCGTTGTCTGGCTGGCACCAATAGCTTCCGGCCGAGCGGCAGCCCAGCCTCCTCCCGTTAGCCTTCGCGTACAGTGGGGTGGCGGTGACCAGCGGGCCTGGCAAGGCCGGATCGAACTGATCCAACCGTCCGCATCGCCCTGGAACAGCCGAGACGGTGTGGCCGGGGGGGACAAACTTGACTGGCGTCTGCTTCGTTCGGATGCGGCGGCAGGGCGAGGCCTGTACCGGGATGGGCCAGCGCTCATCCTCAATGACGACCAGCCGCAGGCCGGTGGGGCCGTCGAGTTGCGAATAGCCAACTGGCAATCGGCCAGGTTGCGGCTGCACCTTCGTCCAGCTACCGCCACGGCGGACGAGCCGGGGGTCACGATTGAGCAGCCGGTTGCCTCGCTGCTGGTTGACGACGTGCTGCACCAGCTTGATGCCCGCGGTAACCGGCTGACGATCGGGCCGGTCCCGGGTGCCTTGTTGCGGCTCCGGATGGAACCGCGGTACCGCCCACGTCAGGAAAGCCGGGATGAGATCTGGGCCACTGGCCAGCCGGTCAGGCTAACGGTTCATCCGCTGCTGCCCGCGCGGCCCAGTGGTTTCGGGAGCATCGACCTGAGGCTTGTGCTGGCTGACCAACAGACCGGTGAGGAGCTTTTGACTCATACGCTGCCGTTGACGCCCCCGGCGGAACCACCGGATGGATCGACCGAATCACCGGCCTTGCAGGCCTGGCAGGCGGCTTTTTTTGATTTCGATCTCCCCGAGTTGGCCGGTGTCTATCAACTTTCAATCGAGGCAATTGAACGGGGCCGCTTGCGGTGGTCCCGCACGCTGTTGTCGCGGGCTGTCGATTTTCCAGTCGTCGAAATGGCAGGAACCCCAGCTACCGCCGCAGCCACGCCGTGGCAGATCATCTATCGGCTTGACCCTGGCAGCCCTCGGCTACACGAACGACTGCGTCGCCTGCCAGGGCAGGCGGCGGAGTCAGTTGCGGCCATGCGGCGGCTATCGTTGCCAGCGATGCCGATGCCCTCGCTGACGCGGGCCGCCGACAGCCTGCCGACGATGAGTCTCCCAAAGATGAGATTACCGAAGGTTGCTCTTCCGGAGCTGCCGTCGCTACCGAAGGTGTCGGCAATCGACTCGCTGGTGCCCACCTTTGGCGGGCTGCTTGCAACCGGTGATTCAACGGTTGAGCCCCACCCACTCGGGGCGATGCTACGGCTGCCGCCGGCTAGCAGCCGCACAACGCCGACCTGGGAAGGTGTGGTCGTTGCCGCAGCAGTCCCCGGCTTGCCCCATGCGGTGGAAATTGATTACCCCAGCGATCAGGAGGCGGTTGTTGGGGTTTCGGTGCTCGAGCCCAATGCCGATGGAACAGCAGTTGTGGCCCGCTATGACGGGGGCTTCCAGGTGCCCCGGCCGCTGGCTGGTGAATCTCCGGAGCTCCGGCGGCACCGGTTCGTCTTCTGGCCACGAACCCGCGCGCCGGTGATCGTGCTGAGTAATCCACTTGAGAACCAGCCGGCAACGATCGGCCAGCTCCGTGTGCTCGCCGGTCCTCGGCAGTTGGTCAATGACAAAGCTACCGGAGAGAGGCCTGCCGGCCGCCGAATCTATGCCCACCTGCCGCGACAGGACGATGCCGTCACTAGGCCAGGAGGCGGTATGGTCGTGAGTGCCGGGTCAGACGGTTGGGTTGGTTGGTATGAAAACCTACAGCAGTCGGCCGCCTGGCTGGCGACGCAGTTGGCGGACGGGGTTGCTGTCGAGGTGTATGCCGCTGGTGCGGCGCTCTGGCGGTCCCCAACCACGGCAGAAGGGCCTCGCTGGGACGATCAGCAGGATGCCCCGACGCCGGTCTGGAATGGTGCCGACCGGCTGACACTGGTGCGTCATGCCTGTCGATCAGCGGGGTTGGGCTTGGTGCCCAGCCTTCGGTTTGATGGGTTGTTGCCCAGTCTTGAACAGCAACTTGCAGATCCAGTTGCCGCATCTGGCCTCCTTTGTATTGGCCGCGATGGTCAGCCCCGGGCTGCTGAGGCGACCACGGCTGGACGTCATTACAACGTGCTTGATCCCCGAGTTCAGGATGCCGTGGCCGCAGTCATGACCGAACTGATGGATCGGCTGGGGAATGCCGGCGGCGTTGAGGGAGTCGCAGTCACACTGCCGGCCGACGGCTGGCTGCATCTTCCTGGCCTTGCCTGGGGGCTCGACGATCGGACCTTCAGCCGTTTCGCCCGCGAGACGGGGCTGGAGGACCAACTGCCAACTGCTGCCGGGCCTGACCGCCATGCTGCCCGGGCTGCCGCCGTGGAGGGGCCGTTCCGGGAGGCCTGGCTCAGTTGGCGGGCCGAGCAGGTTGCGACGCTGCATACTCGGCTCGCGAAGATCGTGGCGGAGACCACCGGCCAAAGCTATTTCATCATGCCGACAACGCTGTTGTTTGCTGGTGAGGTGAGTCAGCGGTTCTCCCCCGACCTTGCAGGCCAGCCACCGATTGATGACCTGCTGCGGGAACTTGGTCTCGACCCGGGCCGGTTGACCCGCGCTGACAACGCGGTGTACGTCGCTGGCCGGCTCCATGCCGTCGGTGGCACCCTTGCCGCTGAAGCGACTGTAAATGCCATCAATCGGTCCGCGGCGGTTGCTGCCTGGGAGCGGCGGGCCCGCCGCCGGGGTCTGGTACTGCTGGAGCAGCCGCAGCCGTTATCCCTTGACGAACTGATACCCCATGGACCGTTCGGAACGAATGAGTTTGCTGGTCCCGGACGCTTTCACGCCGTTATTGGTGGGGCAGAGAGGCAGCGACTTTTGGTCGAGGGTGTGGCCATGCAGGATGCTGAAGTTATCTTCGACGAGTCACTGCAATGGGCCGGACTCAACGACACGGACCGAACGGTACGCCGGGGGTTCCTGGCCATCCCGCCTGGGCGGCTTGAGCGGCTGCCTGATCTGCCGGCCGATTTTCCGCTTTGGTTTCAGGCGGGCCGTGATGGGTGGCTGCTCCTCGCTGGCAATGCCAGTCGACTACCGGCACGACTCGAAATCCGAACCTCAGAAAGGGTGACGGCCGCCACCGATGTCACCACCGGCGAGGAGTTAGCCATTCGTGAAAATGGGATGACCGTCACCTTGCCGGCAGCGAGCCTGCGGACGATTCGCGTTGAGGGGCCGGCATCAGCAGTCCCACCTGCAGGAGCTGTTGTCCGCTTCGATGAAGATGTGGTTCGGTTGCTAACCGATCAGGTGGCTAACCTGCGGCATCGCGAAATGGTGATCGCATCTCCTCCAGCGATTCCGGTTCTCGATAACCCGGGCTTCGATCTGCCTGGAATTGGTGCCGGCATCACCGGTTGGGAAATGGTGGCACCGGCTGCCGGGACACTTGAACTGGCGGCAACGCCGCGGCCTGCGGCTGAGCCTGAGGTTGAGAATTGGGCGGCCAGGTTTTCATCCGTCGGCGATCTGGCAACCATCCGCAGTAATCCGTTCCCACCACCGGCTACTGGTCGGGCAAGTGTTGCAGTCTGGCTGCGGCTGCCGGAGGGAGCCCCGCAGCCTCCGTTACGAATTGCGGTGGAGGGGCTGAGTGAGGGGCAAGAGTATTACCGCTTCGCTCCGGTCGGCGCAGCTCCGGGGGGACGACCGCTGGCTGGCGAATGGACGCGATTTGTGTTGCAGGTGAGCGACCTGCCGACTGATTCCAATGAGTCGCTCCGGTTACGGTTTGACATGCTTGGCCCCGGTGTGGTGGAGATTGATGAACTGCGGGTCTTTGATCTGGTGCTCGCAGATTCACAGCGGGCTGAGATTGAGACGCTGCTCGACCAAATGGAACACGATTTGGCTACCGGCGCGACGGCGAACCTGCTGGCTGCAGTTGACGGCTACTGGCCCCGGTTCTTGCAGACGGCGGTGAGTGATGAGCAGGCAGCTGCCGCGACGCGTCGCCTCGCCCAGCGGGCAGCCCGGGAGGCTGAGGCCACGGCTGACCAGAAGACGGCAGAACAGCCCCCCGGTTTTTTCGATCGGGTTCAGAGTTGGTGGCGATAGGGCCAGACTTCCTTGGCGGAAAGCTCAGGCCTCCCGACCGACTTTCACTGGGAAGAAGTAGGCGACGCCGAGGTTCGCCAGCCTTTCCCGATGTTTCTTGCCTGCATTCTGCCGCCGCTTGGCAGTGGGGCCGCCTCAGTTAGTTATTTGCCGCCGAGAGATCAAACGCAAAGTCGTTTGTCTGTCCGCTTTTGACCGTCGCGGATAGGGGAGTGGTTTCGAGGGTTTGATAGACCTCTGGAAGTTCGTTCTTGGTGACTTCCTTGGGCATCTTCATTTTTCCTGTCGTGAGTGCTTCATAATTTTTCTCGTACTCTTCACGACTCATGCCACCCGTGGTTGTCAGCTTGTGGATCATCACCTGATAACTGCCCTCTAACGCTCCGTCATTCGGGCGGAGTGTTGAAAGGATGAAGGCACCTGAGGCGTCCGTACGGGCCGTTGCCGCACGTCCGCCTGGAGCGTTCGGGCTGAACACGACCGTGGCATCAGCAACGGGTGATCCCGCGAGGGTCACAATTCCCCGCGCATCAAGGGTCGGGAGTGACGATCCGGCAGATCCACAGCCTGCCATGAAGACGCATGAAAAAGTCAGAAAGAATAGTCTTGAGACGACTTCGGCAATCTTCACTGTTGAGTTCCTTGAAGTGATCGAGTTTTGTTCACTGAAGGCTGTATGAATAATTTTCAACAGGCTGTGGACAAAGTCTGTTGCCACATGATGCGGCTGCCGGCAACGCCCGAAAACCTCCCGGGGTTCCGGGCATTGCCCAATTGGAAGAAAGCTGTGGATGGCTTTCTTCGCAGACAATTAGGGCTTTGAAGCCGCCTCACCACCATCACGGGTGCCGAGTGCGCCCCACACGCCGTAGGGACTTGCTCCAGAACCGACATAGGCTGCCGCAGAGTTTCCTGCATTGATGTTGTCGGCAATCGTTGAAACCGAACCGTCGGCGAAAAGCACGCAAACCACGCCCGGGTGGGCACTGCTGGCAGTGCTGAGGTTGTAATTTCGGTCGTGAATGTTGCCGCTGGATGTCTCACGACAGCTTGGGCTGTTCGGCGGCAGAATTGTGTGAAACGACGAGTAGGCGACCCGACCATCGTTCCAGCGAGTGTCTTCGATCGAACCACTGGCGAGCGAGCCGCCCGATTCAGCAGCGGCACAGGCACTGGGATTGGCCTGCGTGGCAGCAACCGCAAAACCGCCAAGCGCCGTTGACGAGCCGCTATTCATCGAAACCTTTTCCGACATGGCAATGGTCTTGCTCAGGCCATCAAGAACGTCAGGAATCGTCACGCCCGGCCTCACCGAATCGTTGCTGCCGCCCCATGCACCGGAAACGAAAAATCCTCTGTTCCGCGAGCCAAGTCGTTCTTGTCCGCCATTATCCATCACTCTGTCTCCGACACAGAAGCGATAGTTGAGGCCGGTCACCTGCGGATTTCGGAAATTGGTCGGCCGGGGTGAGGATGGACATTCAAGTTCTGAAATTTTTGTACCCCAGTAACTTCGGTTTGCCCAAGGTGCTTGTCCCTTGTCGGCTTCGAGTTGGTCCCAGAGGTTCTGCTGCTCAATGTGTGGCAGCAGCAGCATGAATCCGTTTCGCCGGGTGTTGTGGCCGCGGCCATACTCTTCGAACGGCGGGAAGTGATTGTTGCCGTCGTGATAGTTGTGCATCGCGAGGCCCAACTGCTTGAGGTGGTTGACACACGACATCCGCCGGGCGGCCTCACGGGCCTGTTGGACCGCTGGCAGCAACAGGCCGACAAGCACGCCGATGATGGCGATGACGACCAACAGTTCAATCAGGGTGAAGCCAGCCGCAGACTTCAGTTTGCGAAAAGACATGGAAAACCCCCCAGCAATAGAGAAGATGACGGAACCTGAACCGCCAGACCCCCGACCGAAGTCGCTCTGGCGACATGACCAGTCTCAGAAGGATACCAGACAGAGCTGAAGATCGCCACCTGTCAGTGGGGGGCGATTAGCCCGGCGGCCAGCCCAGCGGCCGGCCGCCGAGCAGGTGGATGTGCAGGTGGTCGACCGACTGACCGCCGTCGGGCCCGCAGTTGATCACCAGCCGGTAGCCGTTTGTGAGGTCAAGTTGCACGGCCAACTGCGTTGCCACCCGTACGAGATGACCCAGAAGTGGGCTGTCGTCATCAGAAACTGTAGCCAGGCTTGAGATCGGCTCCTTGGGAATCACAAGTAGATGGACGGGTGCCTGTGGGGCGACGTCGTGGAACGCCAGGCAGCGATCGTCCTCATATTCGATCTTCGCCGGGATCTCGCGGCGGATGATCTTGGCAAAGATAGTCTCAGCCATCTGTTGCCTTCGCCTCGGTTGTGGCCTTCTTGCGGCTGCGTCGTCGCTTGGGCTGGGGCAGGGCCCACTCCTTGGTGAGCTGCTCGAAGACTTCCGGCGTTTCGTAGCGGACGATGTTGTCGCCCTCGGGCATTGGGCCGATCAACGACCGAAATACCGGTGCTCCCCGCAGATCGAGATCGGTGCTGCAGTCGTCAATACCGATCTGCAGATGTGTCTTCAGGATATCTTCAGCTGTGTCAAAGTCGTGCACAATCAACTCACCATCACGGCCCTGTGTCACGATTCGCCAGGTATCTTTCGCCATTGTCTTCTCCCTGGAAGAGTAGGAAGGCCGGCCACGGCATCCACATGTCTCTCCCTGCTAAAAACTGGCATCGGCCGGACAGTGGCGAAATACTGACCGGGCTATCCAGGGGTTGTCGTGACCGTCACAGACAGGCCACTAGCCGCAGGGTTCACCCAGGTGGCAGGAGCGGCGCAACCGACCCTGCTGGAACCTCGCAGGGAGGGAATTCAACCGGCTGGCGGCCGAACTCATGGGCGATGGCAAACTTCGCCATCCGCATCATGGTATCGCGGTCAAGTTCCGGGACGGGCAGGTGCTCGGCTAGTTGCGCTGTCGCAGTTCGGTCGAAGACAGGGTCGTTCCGAAAGTAGTGTTCATAGACCTGAAGTTGATTTTTGAGGTTTTCGGCAAACCAGGCTTCGTCACAGCGGTCAGGATCGTCCGGGGAAGCGGCATCGGAATAAGTTTCTGTCGCCTCCTGCACGGTCTCAGCCATTTCCTGCATCGACATCGGGTCAGGGTGCGTCAGATGGAATGTCCGGCCAGCGGCATCCGGTTGGCCGACCGCATGACTGATGACCGCCGAGACCCAGTCGACCGGAACAAAGTTTTTGCAGTCAGTGGCTTCTATTCCCAGCAGGCGGAGCAGGGCGGGGCCACTGGTTGAGCCAATCGGCACCCGGGTCAGCAGGGTATGTCCCAATCGCAGGACGGCAAAAAAGCCGTGGTAGGTCGACGTGTAGCCGGAATGCGAGTCACCGACGATGATCGATGGACGGTAGACGGTGACGCTGTCGAGGTGGCCAGCATGGCGGACGGCTGTTTCGGCCTCGGCCTTGCTCTGCTCATAGTCGTTTCCGAAAGGCTGATCGACCACCAGTTCGTCTTCGCCGATGACGTCAGTTCGCAGGCCGCAGACATAAGCGGTTGAAACATGCTGGAAGGCGTTGATTCCAACCGCTTCTGTCAGATCAAGCAGGTTACGGGTGCCAGTGACGTTGGTTCGCCAGGGCTCGCCCTCCCGGTCGGCGTTAAAAAAGCTCAGGCTCGCCGCATTGTTGAGCAGGCGGTCGCAGTGGCTCTGCAGCCAGGCTCGGTCATCACGGTTGAGTCCGCAGCCGGGCTGCGTGAGATCTCCTTCCAAGACTACGGGGCGGGGAAGCCGGCGGCCGAGAGCCCGTTCCCAATCAGTCAGCAGGAGTTCAATCCGCTCGGCAGCATTCGCTCGGCGGCTTCGCCGCGCCAGTACTGCCAGCGGCGTGTCGTTCAGCAGCAGATCCCGAAGCAGATAGGAGCCCAGCAGCCCCGTTGCCCCGGTGAGAAGAAGGTGGCCGGTGTGCGTCAATGCTCTTTGATATCCGTTGGCCAGCAGGGAAAGAATGGCGGCAAGGCCTGTCGAGCCCCGGAGCCCATTGGCG
>RFVE01000250.1 GCA_009922585.1 Planctomycetia bacterium | reverse complement strand
CGAGACAATCTCCATCAGCCCACCCACCTCATCATCGCTCGTCTTTTGGTCGAGACTGACCATCCGATGCCGGCGATTCCTTCGCTGGGCATCGATCGCCTGATTGGTTGCAATCGTGTAGAGCCACGGCCGGAACCGCCGCCCCTGCTCAAATCGCTCCCGCTTGAGATACACCTGCAAAAAGGTCGCCTGGAAGACATCCTCAGCCATTTCGGCGCTGCCGAGGTAACGCCGCAGATAACTGAAGAGTTCCTGTTCGTAGCGTCGGACAAGCACCTCGTAGGCCTGTCCGTCTGCAGCCGAGCAGAACCGTTGCAGCAAATCTTCATCGGTCGGATCCACCGCGTTGTTGGGGCTCGGCTGGGTACTACCCGCACGAATTTCCGGCGGCGGCCCACTCGCAAGAGGGTCCGTACCAGAAGCTGGGTGCGGCTGGTCTATATCCATTATCGTTACGCTCGCCACCGCGGGAGGGTTCGGCCCGCCACGCGCATTTTTCTGAATCCGTCCGGAAACACCGAGTGAATTGGCTTGGGATGGGGCTGTCTCCTTTCGGCATTCCGGAGGCAACGCATCCCGCCGAGGGAGTATAGTCGCTGCTGGGATCAGTTCGCGAATGTCTGGTTCGTGACGGCCTCCCGACCGCCTCTGGAACACCCGACCATGCCGTCAGACTCCGCCCCACCCCCGCCACTCGGCTATCGCTGGTCGATGCCGGGGGACATCAACGCTTTCTTCGGCCTTTCGCTCGATAATCTGGCCGATCTGACGCTGACGGTGTCGCTGCTGGCGACGGTTTTTGGCTTTCCGCTCGAATTTGCCCTCTCCCACCTGGTGCCCGGCACCGCCATTGGTGTGATTGTGGGCGATCTCATTTTCACCTGGATGGCCTTTCGGCTCGCAGCCCGTACCGGCCGCACCGATATCACCGCCATGCCTCTGGGCCTTGATACTCCCAGCACCTTCGGGATGGTCTTCTTCGTGGTCGGGCCGGCCTTTGCCGTGGCAGTTGATGGGGGCCTCAGCCAGATCGATGCCGCCCGGCAAGCCTGGCAAATCGGCATGTGCAGCATTGTCGCCAGCGGGGTTTTTAAACTTGCCTGTGCCCCGTTCGCCCCACTCATCCGCAGGCTGGTACCACGGGCTGCCCTGCTGGGAAGCCTGGCGGCGATTGCTCTGGCCCTCATCAGCTTCCTGCCTTTTCTCGAAGTTCTCAGCCAGCCGTTGGTTGGGCTTGTCTCACTCGGCATCGTGCTGGCAACCCTGACTGCACGGTTGCCGCTACCGGGAAAGATTCCTGGGGCCCTTGCTGCCCTCCTGATTGGAGGTGGCATCGCCGTTTTGGCCGATGCGGCTGGATGGCTCGGACCGCATGCTTCAGCCGACTCGTTTGATCCGCTGACCGCACTTTGGCCGACTGGCTGGCTCGAGGCCTTTCAGTTTGGTTGGCTCAGTGCCTGGCCACTGACCATCAAGTATCTGCCAATCGTCATCCCTTTTGCACTTGGCACCGTGGTTGGCGGGATTGACTGCACCGAAAGCGCAGCTGCGGCTGGTGATGAGTTTCCCACGGGTAGTGTCATCGCCGTAGAAGGACTCGCGACAGTGGTTGCAGGGCTCTGCGGCGGTGTGATTCAGTCGACCCCGTACATCGGCCACCCGGCTTACAAAGCGATGGGGGGACGCGCCGCCTACACCCTGGCGACGGCTGTTTTCATCGGCCTCGCTGGCCTGACGGGCTCATTCGCACTGCTCTACGAACTGATTCCCGGCCCTGCCATCCTGCCAATCCTGATCTTCATCGGCCTGGAGATCTCGGCCCAGAGTTTTCACGCCACACCCCAGCGGCATTACCCGGCCGTCGCCTTCGCCTGCGTGCCGGCCCTTGCCGCATTGGTCGTGATCCAGACCGACAAACTACTCGCCGCCGGTGCCGAACCCGCAGCCGGGCTCGCTGCCGAACTCTTCAGCCTGAGGCTGCTCGCATCGGGCTTCATCCTCACCAGCCTGCTGTGGGCCGGGCTGCTAACCGCCTTGATTGACCGTCGGCTGGTGGCAGCAGCCTGCTGGTGCGGTACAGCGGCGGCGGTCACGATGTTTGGCCTGATTCACTCGCCATTCGCCGACGGGCGGCTGTTCTGGCCCTGGGCGGTTGGCGACCTGCCGGCTGAGGCGACCGGCCGCGGCCCGCTTGACCTTGCTACTGCTTACCTCGTGCTTGCGGCGATCTTCATGACCTGGGGCGTGTGGCTGGCCCGACAACCGGCTCATTCCAATCCGTAGGCCCCCGCTACCGGCACGTTGGTTGGCGAGCCGCCCAAGGCCGATGTACCGGCGGCCGATGAGGTCAGCCCACCATTACCGGCAAACTGGGTGCGGGAAAGGAAGCGGGGCTCGATCGCGAACGTAACACCGACGTTCTGACGGCTGAAGTCGACATTGAAGCCGAAGCTCATCAGGAACGATTCCCCGATCCGCACCAGTTGGAACCGCTGGCCGATGTTCCGGCCGGTGAGGTCGACCGAAGAGCCGAACGAACTGGCCCATTTGGGACTCATGCGATAGGTGTACGAGCCGGTGAGCACGCTGGCAGTAATCGGCCCACCGAATGACTGATAGCCCATGTAGACGCTGCCCCTGGCAGAGCGGTTGAGCAACGCCCCAACGGTGTAGAGCTGCTGCCCACCGGTGAAAAAGTCGACATCGGCAGTCGACAGGATGGTTGTCCGGTCGCCAATGTGCCAGCGGAAGTCGTACTGCCAGAGGCCGAGCACCTGGCCAAAGTTCTGGCTCGTGGTCGGAAAGAACTCACCATCGATGTCAAACACTATCCAGTCGACGATCCGCCGGTCACCGTAGGGCCCCCGCTTCGTCTGCCAACGCTGCCGGGCTCCGACCCGAAAAGCTGTGAGGTCGTTGACCAGTTCAGAGGGGCCCGTCACCCAGCCACCGATGCCGCGGCGGATGGCATAGGTTCGCGGATCATACTTATTGTCAGGCCCAAAGATGAACGGTGGAGCCAGACGGTATTGGGGAACACCGGCCAGATTCTGCGGGGCACCGTAATCGAAGAAAGGGATATTTCGGCGATACTGATTGATGGTGTCATCGTCAATCTGGTCGTAGAGCGGAAACTGGTCATAACTCTGGGTCGCGTCGGCGTAGGAAAACTCAGCTTCGAAGATGACCTTGTGGGCAAGGCCGTGAAGATTCCAGAGGTTGCTTTCGATGTTGTTGTTGGCAGTCCACATCGGCAGGCTGGAACGGATACCGACCTGGCCATAGGCCCGATTGATCGGCTGCTGGTTGAGGTCCTGGCCCCAGTGGCCAAGTTCGCCGAGGGCATACGGCACCAGCTTGACGGGTCCGGCCTGGAAGGGCAGATCGATCTCCTGCCGTGTCACCAGCCGCTCGCCGATTACGTTGTTTTCGTACGGCAGCAGGGTCCAGATGTTGAGGCCTGCCTGGTTCTGCGGTGCCCGGCCACTCCCTGGAAAGGTCGGTGGCGGTTGGGGCTCACTCTGTCGCACATAGCTGATGCTTGAATGCTCGTACCAGGAGAGGGCATCTCGCAGCAGCGGCTGGGCGATCCAGTGATGGTC
>RFVE01000249.1 GCA_009922585.1 Planctomycetia bacterium | reverse complement strand
GCGATGCCGCGCTGGTAGCACTGGCCTGTGACGAACTGGTGATGGGACCGCAGGCAGTTCTGGGGGGTGAAGGGGCTGCTGCCATCGGTGGCCGACAGGCCGACGCTTTAGTGGTCGCCTGGCGGCAAGCGGTTGGCCAGCGGGACGCCCGTCCCTGGTCTTTGCCGCTGGCACTGGTGCTGCCCGGTTTTCAGGTCAACCGGATGGTGCAGCAGACAACCGGACGGGTCGAGTATTTCAGCGAGAAGGAACTGCAAGCCCGGGCCGATCGGGCCGACTGGCAGCTGGAGGCGGTCTTGGCCCCCGGGCCACTGGCGGTCACTGCGGCCGAGGCGGAACGCTACGGGCTGACAGGGACTTCGGTCGAATCGTTTCGTGCATTGGCTGAACGCTATGGATTGTCTGGCGATGTCGCCGTCGTCGAGCCGGGCTGGGCCGATCAACTCCTCGATGCCCTCGCCAGCCCCCGGCTAGCCTGGCTGCTGTTGTTGATCGGTGGGGCTGGACTCTACATCGAACTCAACACGCCGGGCCTCGGCTTCGGTGGCTTCATTGCGATGGTTGCCTTTATTGTTTACTTCTGGAGCCAGTATCTACACGGCACCAGTGGTTGGCTGGAGGTGATGCTGTTCGTGGCCGGGCTGGTCTGCCTGGCCGCTGAGATCTTTGTGGTGCCAGGCATGGGCGTACTGGGCCTTGGCGGCGGCCTGCTGGTGATCGCTTCGCTGGTCCTGGCCAGTCAGTCCTTCGTGCTACCGGCCAACGACTATCAGGTGCGGCAGCTGCAGTGGTCACTGCTGGGAATCTTGGGGGCGGGTGTTGGTGTGGGTGTCTTTGCAGCGGCGGTGCGACAGTGGTTACCGTCGACACCAGTGCTGCGGCATGTTCTGCTGGCACCACCGGAATCGGAGACTGCGGGTATTGAGGATCCAGTTGAGGGGCTTGTCGGCACCACTGGCGTGACGACAACCCGGCTGGCACCGGCGGGCAAAGCTGAGGTTGATGGCGAATTGCGGGATGTCTGGAGTGAGGGCATGCTGATCGAACCGGGAACAGCCGTACGGGTCGTGGCGGTGCGTGCCGGTCGAGTGATGGTGTTGCCGCAGCCCCCGCAGGAGCCGGCATGAATCCGTACGTCTGGGTATTCGGGCTGTTGATGATCGGCCTGCTGGTGATGGTGCTTGAGGTCTTCATTCCTTCCGGCGGGCTGCTGGGCTTCATCAGCATCGCCGCAATCGTGGCGGCGGTTGCTACCGCCTTTGCCGAGCAGGGGATTGGCGCTGGCCTGCTGGTGCTGGCAGTGACCGCTGTGGCAGTGCCGGCGACCCTGGCCATTGCCTTTCATCTGTTCCCGGCAACGCCGCTGGGGCGACGGATCTTGCCAGCTCCGCCGGAGGCGGCTGAGCTGGTGCCGGCTGCCGCCGAGCGGCTGCATGCCCGCGAACTGATCGGCCGCCGTGGGGTGGTCACAAGTGAGTTAATACCCTGGGGTCAGGCCGAAATCGATGGCGAGCGGCTTGAAGCACTGAGCCAGTCGGGGCCGATAGCGGTGGGAGCTGTGATCGACGTGGTCGGCACTGAAGGCCGAGCGGTGGTCGTACGGAAGGCCCGGGAAGAGCCACAGTTGCGGGCTTTTACAGAGCCAGTTGATGCTGCGGCAGCCGCCCCAACGCCGCCGCAGACGGCTGAAAAAGCCGATCCGCGGTCGGCGACGCTTGAAGAATTCGAATTTGACGATCTCGATCGGCCCGCTGGCGCTTGACTGGGGCCCTTCTTCCAAACAGGCTTCAATGTGCTCTGGTCGGTGGCTGGTCGCTGCCGTCGTGATCCAACAAAACGCCTCACTCGGAATTTTTATGGTAGGTCTCATCGCGCTCGTCGTCGGCATCGTCCTGCTGCTGATCGTGCTCGGTTTTCTCACTCGCTATCTGCGGCTTTGGCTGCAGTCGTACGCGTCGAGCGCCGGCATCGGCCTGTTCGATTTGGTGGCGATGAGTTTCAAGAAGGTCAACCCGACCGTGATCGTCCGCAGCAAGATCATGGCGGTGCAGGCTGGCCTGGGTGACGCCAGCGGCATCACTCGCCAGGCGCTTGAGGCGCACTACCTGGCTGGTGGCCGAGTGCCACTGGTGGTGCAGGCGCTGATCGCCGCATCGAAGGCCAAAATGGGAGAGCTGAATTTTACGCTGGCGACTGCCATCGATCTGGCCGGACGAAATGTTCGCGAAGCTGTTCAGACGAGTGTCTACCCCAAGGTGATCGACTGTCCCGGAGCCAAGAGTGGTCGCACCACGCTCGATGCCATCGCCAAGGATGGTATTCAGTTGAAGGTGCGAGCTCGGGTAACGGTGCGAACAAACCTCAATCAGCTGATTGGCGGGGCGACCGAAGACACGATCATCGCCCGGGTTGGCGAGGGGATTGTCTCTGCGATCGGTTCATCGGAGACCCATAGCAAGGTGCTCGAAAACCCTGACGTGATTTCCAAGACAGTGCTCGGTCGTCGGCTTGATGCCAACACCGCTTTCGAAATCGTCTCGATCGATATTGCGGATATCGATGTCGGGGTGAACGTCGGTGCCCGGCTCCAGGCCGACCAGGCCGAGGCCGACACCCGGGTGGCCCGGGCCAAGGCGGAAGGCCGGCGAGCAATGGCCGTGGCCCGCGAGCAGGAGATGGTTGCCGGCATCGAGGAGAGCCGGGCGGCCTTGGTCGAGGCCGAGGCTGAGGTGCCGAAGGCAACCTCCGACGCTCTGGCCAGCGGGCAACTGGGCATTCTTGACTATTACCGGCTCAAAAACCTGCAGGCCGACACCGACATGCGACGGTCGATTGCGACAACGCCGGCACCGGCTGCCGCGGCATCGTAAGCGGAAGGGAAGACCATGGCGGTATTTGCACCCTTGCTGGCAGCCGGCTTCGACTGGCTTGAGGGCCTGCTGCCGCTGCTGTTTGTCTTCATCTGGATTGTCTCGCAGGTACTGAATGTCTTTCGGCGCGTGGCAGCTGCCGGCCGGCGGGACGAGGATGACGACGACGAGGAAGACGACGACCCGCTTGAGCTTTTTGGGAGTCAGCGGAACGGAGCCCGTCGCTGCCCCGGCTGTGGCCATCAGTTTGTAGCGTCGGCTGCCGCCATTGCCCCCTGCCCGGAGTGCGGCCGGCTGACGCTTGATGAGGCACCGGGCGATCTCGATCTGGTCGATGACCTCCCGGTGCAATCGGATCGGGAGGCGATCGAGGCAGAGATCGACGCCTTTCTTGGCCGTCCGCGGCGGCAGCCGCCACCGCTGCCACAGGCAGCCGGGTTTGAGCAACGGCCACTGCTGCAACCGACTGACTCGCTGGCTGAACCGGTGGCAGCCATGCTTGCAGCGGCTGGCAGTACTGAGCGAGCCAACGATGAGATCAGCCGCCACATCCACGATGTGTTCGACAAAGGCCTCGGCCGGCTGCCAGACGGCACGGTGGAAAACCCTTGGGCCGATCTGGAGCCGGGGAAGCAGGGGCGGCGGCCGTCACGGGTGGAGTCGGTTGAAGTTGATGCCGCTGCGATCAGGGCGACAACGGGCAACTTGGCCGTGTTGCTGAAGAACCCCGCCACGATCAGGCAGGCCTTTCTGCTTCGT
>RFVE01000248.1 GCA_009922585.1 Planctomycetia bacterium | reverse complement strand
ACCGTCTCGAATCCTGGCAACGGGTGCATGCCCGGCTGTCCGATGACTCCCGTCCGGCAGAGCTTGGCTGCTGGATGCTGCGGTCGGAGGATGGTGGCCGGCACTTTTCCGCCGCCTCGCGAGTGCCGCTGAACAGTCCCCACGGACCGGTCGCCCTCGCTGATGGCAGCCTGCTCTACGCCGGTGTCGCGCTCTGGACACCCGATCGTCGGGTTGGTGTCTGCCGGTCATGGGATGACGGCAAAACCTGGAAGTGGCTGGCCGAGATCCCGGTCCGTGAGGGAGACAACCCCAAGGACTACCACGAACTGCATGCCGTCGAGGCGGCAGACGGACGGCTGCTCGTGCAGATCCGTAACCATAATCAGGCCAATCGTCACGAGACGCTTCAGTGCGAGTCGCACGACGGCGGCAGCACCTGGACGAAGCCGCATTCAATCGGCGTCTGGGGCTATCCGTCGCACCTCTTACGGCTTCGAGACGGCCGACTATTGATGTCCTACGGCCATCGTCGCAAGCCTCTGGGGGTGCAGGCGCGGCTCAGCACTGACAACGGTGAAACCTGGGGCGAGCCGCTGGTGATTGCCGGCGACGGCCACTCAGGTGATCTCGGGTATCCTGCCACAGTCGAGACGGCCGCGGGAGTGTTTGTCACGGTCTGGTATGAGAAGCTCAAGGGGGCCGACGCGGCCCGGCTTCGGCAGGCGCGGTGGCGACTTGCTGCCAGCTCAGTCCCAACCAGTAGTGAACCAGAGAGCGTGAAAGATGAATGAATTTTGGAAGGTCTTGGGGCGAATTGTGCTGACTGCGTGGCTATTTGCTGTAGCCGGAAGTGCAGCCTTGGCGGCTCCAGTCGGCAGCCAACCGAACATCATTGTCGTGCTGGCTGATGACCTCGGTTACGGCGATCTTCGGTGCCTCAACCCCGAGGCAAAGATTGCGACTCCTCACCTCGACCAGTTGGCGACGGAGGGAATGGTGTTTACTGACGCCCACTCAGGTTCCAGTGTCTGCACCCCGACCCGCTACGGGTTGCTGACCGGTCGTTATGCCTGGCGGACGAAGCTGCAGTCGGGCGTGCTCGGTGGTCTGAGCCCGCCGCTCATTCAGCGAACACGAACAACGGTTGCCTCGTTTCTCAAACGTCAGGGTTATCAGACCGACTGTGTTGGCAAGTGGCACCTTGGCCTTGGCTGGCGGGTTGAGCAAGGCAAGGAGGTGAACCGGCTCAGTATCGAAACGCGGGAGCAGGTCTGGAATGTCGACTATGCGATGCCCTTCAATGGTGGGCCGATCAAGTTGGGTTTTGACCGCTTCTACGGTATCGCTGGGTCACTCGACATGGTGCCCTACACATTCCTTGAGAATGACCATGTGCGGGTCATGCCGACTGAAGATCGAGATTTCCCGCTGATGCACGGCCGCCCCACGGGCCGCTGCCGCATGGGGCCGGCCGCGCCTGGCTTTGAGGTCGTCGATGTGCTGCCGAAGCTGGCTGCACGGGCGGTCGCCACCATCGATGCCCGAGCAGCTGCGGCCAAAGATGGACAGCCGTTTTTCCTCTATTTGCCGCTGGCTTCGCCCCACACGCCAATTGAGCCGACGCCAGAATGGATCGGCAAGAGCGGTCTGAATCCCTATGGTGATTTTGTGATGCAGACTGATGCGGCCATCGGTGCGGTGTTGGCCGCAGTTGACCGGCACGGGCTGCGGGAAAACACGCTGGTGATTGTGACCAGTGACAACGGCTGTTCGCCGCAGGCCGACTTTCCGGCCCTGCGGGCGAAGGGGCACGATCCCAGTGGTCCGCTTCGTGGTCATGCGGACCGGCCAGCTTGTCTGCCTGACCGACCTGCTGGCCACGGCGTCCGCTATCCTTGGTGAGCCACTGGCAGATAATGAGGGAGAAGATAGCTTCAGCATGCTGCCGACCCTCAAGGATCCGCAGGCGGAATCACCGAGGACATCCTGCGTCCACCACTCAATCAATGGCTCGTTCGCGGTGCGGGCCGCCAACTGGAAGCTCTGCTTCTGTCCCGATTCGGGTGGCTGGAGCGAGCCGCGACCCAATCGTAAACGTGCCGAGGCGCTGCCTCCGAGGCAGCTCTATGATCTATCATCTGATCTAGGTGAGCAGATGAATTTGGTGGCCTCGAAACCCGCACTGGTCGCCAAGTTGGAGCAGCAACTGAAGCAGCTGGTTGAGTCGGGCCGCAGCACACCGGGTGCGTCCCAGCAGAATGATGTCGCCGTGCGTTGGGAGCGTTAGCCAGTCTCGAAAAGCGTTCAGAGCCGGCGATCTTTGCCGGTTGAATCAATCCCGGGATCGCGAGGAGAAGCAGGAATGAAAACCGTAGTGCCTAGAGGAGTCGGTCTGGTTTTCAACACGGCACTGCTTGGCTGCCTGTGCTGGATGGCGGTTGGTCTCGTAGACGCCGGTGAGTTGACAGCCGCATGGGAGAATCAGTTCCTCGCCGTCGCCGGTGACTTTCCTGGCGGCGAGATTCGTATCAATTATCTGGAGGCCTACTGCCGGGCCGGCTCGACTGACCGGGACTGGCGAGAGACGACGATTCCACACACGAGCCGGCAACTGCCGTCCGCTGAGCCCGGCGTCATCTTGGTGGAAGATCGGCTGGCTGACGGTGTGGTTGTGACGCACCGCATCAATGTGGTGGAAGATGGCCTGCGGTTGAGCGTGACTGCTCACAACCCGACTGGCACGCCCTCGGCCGTCCACTGGGCCCAGCCCTGTGTCCGGGTTGATCGGTTTACCGGCACCAACCCGGCCCAGGCACGCGAGCGTCAGCCGCCCTACATCCAGCAGTGCTTCGTGGCCATCGATGGCCAGTTGGTGCGGCTGCCAACGCGGCCGTGGGCAACCGAAGCCCGTTATGTGCCGGGCCAGGTCTACTGCCCAGTTGGTGTGCCCCGCGACGATGTCAATCCGCGGCCACTGAGCAGTTTGGTGCCTTCGCACGGCCTCTGTGGCTGTGTTTCAGCGGATGAGCAATGGATTCTTGGAGTGGTCTGGGAGCCCTACCAAGAGGTTTTTCAGGGGGTCGTCACCTGCATCCATGCCGACTTTCGAATTGGCGGCTTGGCGGCGGGCGAGACCAAGACGATTCAGGGGCGGCTCTATCTGCTGCCTGGCGACGAGCAGGCGTTGCTCGCCGCCTACCGAAGAGATTTTCCAGAACAGGCTGCAGGTCTGACCGTTGCCAAGGCGTCATCGTCGGCTGCTGTCGATGCTGGACTGACAATGAGTCTCGAGACGCTCCGTCGAGTTGGTCGGGAGGGGAAAGGCAATGCAGCAGCGACGGCTGCCTGGCAGCGGGTGGCTGCCGCAACGCCCGCTGCAATTCCGAGCATTCTTGCAGCAATTGATGGCGCCAATCCCCTCGCCGCGAACTGGCTGCGGCTGGCAGTCGATGCCATTGCGGGACGCGGCAAAAGCCTGCCACTCCAGCCGCTTGAGAGTTTTCTGGCTGATACCAGCCATGACCCTCGGGCCCGGCGGCTGGCCTGGGAACTGATTCGTGGCCAGGCAGCCGATCGGGCGGCTGAACTCATCGATGGCATGCTCGACGACCCAAGTGTTGAGCTCCGGTATGACGCTGTTGCCCGGCTGATTGATCAGGCGCAAGCCCAACGTGAGGT
>RFVE01000247.1 GCA_009922585.1 Planctomycetia bacterium | reverse complement strand
TCACCGCCCTCGCTCCCACCAAAGCCTGGCAGGTCGTAGGCCACGAGTTGAAAGTCACGGCCAAGCGGCCCCCAGATTGAGTCAAATGCGAGGATGCTTTGGGGGAGCGGATTGAGCAGCAGCACCGTTGGGCCAGCGTCTCGTCCGCCGCGTGCGAATCGCACGTTGACCCCCGCCACGGTGTCGAACTCCAGCGGAATCTGTGGAGCGGTTGTTCGAGGCGGCTGCCGATCGGGTGATGCGGCCTGCAGGAGCCGCATCACCGGTCGTTCGGGTGAAACGAGCATCAACGCCGAGGCATTGAGACGATCGAATCCATTGATGCGGTATGTGCGGGGTTTTGCCATGTCTGTGTCTCTCCTGGAGAGTTCGATGGTATCAGTCGTTCTCTCTCGTCGGCTGCGGGCTATCCGTATTTGGCAAGCCCGGCTACGCTGAAACTATCCGCATTCAACCACGACCTTTCGATCCAGCGAGAGCGATGACGCGACACCGGGAATCGTTTCATGATCTCGACGCGATGACCCGCCTGTTTGGCCGTTGGAATGGGTCTTTTCTCCAGCTCTCCCGAGGACAGTTTGCAGCCGAGGCGGGAGTTGCGCAGGGAACGAAGTTGCGGTGCTTTCAGGTGCAGGCCAATCAGCACGTGAGAACTCTCGGAGGAGCAGATGGCACGACCTGCACACTGATTCCTGTGACAGAGCCACTCGGGGAGTGTTGCTGGCAGCAGCGGCGGGTTGCTGCTGGCGAGGTGATTCTTCGCGGTTGCGATATTCCCTACGACGCCAGTATTGAGCCGGACGCGAAAGTCACGGCATTGCTCGTCTCGGAGCATCGGCTTCGAGAAGCGCATCGGTCATTGATGGGTCGTGAGATCGCCCATGCTTTATCAGGATGGCATTCCCTACGGGGGGCCCCCATCCGAGTTCCGCGACTGCTCGCGCGAGTTGGGGAGTTTCTGGCTGCATCGGCTTCGACAGCTGTGGGGGCCGCTGTCTGTGAAGATGCCTGCTTGAGAGAACTCGTGGCATGCATTGCGGATGGGCCCGCAGAGATCTGGCCGCTGGCATCCCGGGCGGCACTGGTCAAAACCGCCCTGGAGTTTCTCCACAGCACACTCAATCGCCCTGTTTCGAGCCTGGAGATCTGCCAGGCTGTGCGAGCGAACGAACGCACGTTGCGGTTGGCGTTTCAGGAAAGGTTTGATGTGGGGCCGGTCGCCTATCAGCGGATTCTGCGGATGCACGCGGTCCGCAAGGCGTTGAAAAACGGGGAAATGCGGAGTGTTCGAGAGGCAGCATTGATCTTTGGGTTCACGCGACTGGGGAGTTTTGCTGCGGAGTACCGAATCCACTTTGGTGAGCGGCCCTCAGAAACGCTGAGCAGCCGACCGAGCGGCGACTGATATCCGCATTCGGCAACGTTTTGCACGGCAGTGTCCCATACACTCGTGATGATCTGCTGCTCGACTCCCGCAATCTCAAACACACGTTCGCAATGCACCACCCACCGAACAACCTGACCTCTTCAGTTTCTGTGGTCGTCGATCTTCCGTATGAACGGTTTGATCTAGCCGGTTGGCTTCCTAACTTCACAAACGAGGAGTATCTCGCCTGCACGCCTGGCACCAAGGCGCATCGGCAGATGTTTGTCTACCGCGGCGATGATGGAAAGAACGTCTACCGCAATGACGAGATGTGCGGCGGGATCTTCATGACGCAGCTCTATCGAGAAGCGATCATGGAGCGAGACCATGTCTTGCTGGTCAGCCCACGGACCAAAGGCCGGTTTCTTGAACGGGTTCCCATGGCCTTCCAGATCACGTGGGACATGAAGGTTGAGCCCTTTGGCGAACGGCAGAGCCTGTTTACCTGCGGGATCGGGAGTCGTCTCAATCTGCTCTACAGGATGGCCAGTCTTTTCATCTGCCTTCAGTTCTGGGCAGATGCCCACTGCGAGGAAGAAACCCCACACTTTGCTGAGAGCGCAGCAAGGTGGGCGACACGAAACGAGAGCGAACGTCCGGCGTCGTTTGTGAGCCCGACCCGAGGTTGAGGCCGAATGCTCATGGGGCCGCTCTCGTAGTGGTGACCGCCGGTGCTTCTGCCGGCGAAAGGTGGCTTCAGAGACGGGTCTTTACGGTAACGCTCCCTGATCGTTTTCTTTTCTACGTTCACATCGATACACAGGCGGATGAGCATTCCGACGCTCGCCCGAGTACGGCGAAGCAGCTGAAACTCTGCCACCTGCTGGCAAGTGAGTGCGAGGCGATGAGGCTTGCCGATGTGTCGCTTTCGGAGTTTGCTGTGGTGATGGCTACTGTACCTGCCACCGTGCCGTACGACGCTCCAACGATTGCCTGAGGTTGCCCATGTCGATACGTCTCCCGAGACCTCTGAAACCAACGTGAAGCCAGTCGTGCATGCCAACTGCGACGGGTCTGACCTTGTGCTCCCAGGTGATCCTTCAAAGGTGCTGCGGGTCGCTGACAACCCGGAGCTGACGCAGCTTATTGGTGGCACGATCATCACATCCGATGGCACGACCCTGCTGGGGGCGGATGATAAGTCGGGTGTGGCGGTGTTCATGGCAGCGGCAGAGCGGCTGATCACGAAACGGGAGGTGCCGCATGGGCCGATTCGGCTGGTCTTTACCTGTGACAAAGAGGTGGGCTACTGAACGGGACGTGCCGGGGTACTTCCAGAGCCTGGAACATTTGCTGCGTTACTGTGCCAGGCCGGCGTTTACACTCAATCGGTTTTCGGTTGTGTCGGGCACGGGTGACAGACCTTAGCGGATCCGCTACACCCTGCCCCGGCACAAGCGCGGGAACTTGGTTGGCCCGGGACGTTCGCGAAAGTCGACGCGGCCCGGGGCCAGCGGTGTCATCGAGCTGAAACCTTTTGAGTTTCTTGACCGGATGGTGGCGCTGATCCCACCGCCTCGGCGGCACCGGCATTGGTATCGCGGGGGTTTGCACCGAACCACCCGCTGCGGCCAGCCGTAACTGCGCTTGCCATTGGGAATATCGGCAAGCAGCGGGACGGGAAGACGGGCGAGCATGCCGGTGTCTTGGCTATCGCGAGTCGCAGCTGCTGCGGTTCGGCTGGGAACGTTAATGGAAATCGTGCCATCACGATACGTCGCGAATCGCCTGGGCGAAGCTGCTGGCACGGGTGGGTGAGGAGTTTCCGCTGGCGTGTCCCAACTGTGGTGGCGATATCCGGCTGATCAGCTTCATCACCGACCCGGGGCCGATTTGGAAAATCCTGACGCATCCGGGTGAACTGCTGGACCCACCACAGGTGTCACCAGCGCGGGGGCCGCTGGTCGATTGGGGTGATCTGGTGCAGTTCTATAGTGCTGGAGAGTTCAAGCAAGCATCACCGGGTGATCTGCCCACGATTGATATTCATCACCGCTGACAGCAGGTGCCCGCACTTCGCGACGCTCGCTCCTGTTGCTGCATTGAAGGTGATTCAGAAGCGGTTTGCGCCGGTGGCAGAATTCTCTGCGCGGTCTCGCCCTTTCTTAACTTTTTATGCTGTTTACGAGACGGGTGAGTCCGGGACTTGCCCGCAAAGGGGCGCAGAAGGTAACTGTTTGGACGCTGCCAACGGGCGAGATGCCTGCGAAAGTGCCGTCGGCCGTCCCATCCTTCATGTTCGCGTTTGCTGAGG
>RFVE01000246.1 GCA_009922585.1 Planctomycetia bacterium | reverse complement strand
TCATCAGAGATCACCGTCACCTGGCGGCCCGCCTCCCGCAACGCCTCGATGACGTTGAGTCCGAACCGGCCCAGTCCACAGACAATGATCTGCCGCATGAAAATACTGTAGCCGATTGGGTGGCCGGCCCCTATCCTCAAGAGGCGACTCGCCGTGCCGGCGGGTCATACATCTGGCAGGATCGCGGTGGCGTCGCCGAATGTCTGCTGGTGGATCCCCATTTTCTCCATCAATGAAAGGTAGAGCCGACACATCTGCCGGTCGGACTGGCCTGAGTAGTCGAGCACCCGGCCGGTCGCGAGACGTCCACCTCCGCGGCCAAGGACGACCATCGGCAACTGATCGTTGTTGTGCTTCGCTCCGACCATCATGCTGGAACAGAAAAGTATCATCGAATTGTCGAGCGCTGTCCGTTCGCCTTCCTGTATCGCATCGAGCCGGCGGGCGACATAAGCCAACTGCTCCGTGAAGAACCGATTGACCGTAAGCCAGTCAGCGTTGTCCTGGTGGGAGAGCAAGTGGTGGATCATGTAGTCGATGCCCTGCGCTGGGTTGTCTTTCCGCGGCAGATTGGGAAACCGCAGGGCTGAGTGGTCGTTGTTGAGCTTGAGGGTCACGATCCGCGTCGTGTCGGTCTGAAAGCCGAGTACCAGAATGTCAGCCATCAGCCGCATGTGCTCGGCAATATCCTGCGGGATACCGTCAGCTGGCCGCGACATGTCGGGCTGGGTGAGTGTCGGCCGCCAGCCCTGCAGTTCACCCCGCTTGCCCGCAGCCTCGATTCTGGCTTCCACATCCCGAACGCTGGCAAAATATTCATCCAGCTTCTGCTGGTCCGTGCGGCTGACCCGGCGGCGGAGATCGCTGGCGTTCTCAAGCACGGCGTCGAGCACGCTCGCGTCACCAGCATGCACTTTTTCCCGAAACAGCCGATCAAAGGCGAGGGCTGGATAGAGTTCCAGCGGTGTCGGGGTCGTCGGGCTGCTCCAGGAGATGTGCGAGCTGTAGAGCATCGAGTAGTTCTTGTGGACGCTCGGGTTGCTCCGCTCACAGCCGAGGACCAGGCTCGGCACCTTCGTCCCACGACCGTAGGTCTGAGCGAGCAGCTGGTCAAAGCTGGTGCCAGAGCGGATCTCACCCCCTGAGGCGAGCGGCGCTCCGGAGAGCAGATTGCCCGTCTGCGAGGAATGAATGTTGCCCTTCTGCGCCTCAGCGTTGTAGAGCCCTTTGACAAACAGCAGCCTGTCGCGGAACTTGGCTACTGGCTCAAGCACCCGTCCGAGTTTCAGGTCGCGACCGCTTCCCTCGGCCCACCACTCCTTGGAGTGAAAGCCGTTGCCCGCAAACAGCACCGCCAGCCTGACCGGCGGCTCGGCGGCGGCTGCTCCGGCCACGGCAGGCTCACCAGCAGCAGTAAGGGACTCCATCCAGGGCAGTGCCAGCGAGACGCCAACGCCCCGCAGCATGGTTCGGCGAGAAAGTTTCTGTGGCATCGAAAAAATCCTGTGGCGGATCCCTCTTTAGGAATCGTCCTCAGCCGTATCGCGGCCGCGGACCGAGGTAAATTGACGACTCGTAACAATCGCTTCAATGGCAACTGATATACGGTAGTCGTTCACAGCAAGTTGCCCGAGCATCTCAGTGAGGAGCGGCTCGTCGGAAAGCTGCAGCCCGCGGCCGAGGGCATAGCCGAGCAGCTTCCGACAGAAGACCCGCACGACTTGCTCCCGGCGGGGACCGATCAGATAGTCCCGCAGACTCTGGTGGCCATCGAGGGTCGTGCCGTCAGGCAGCGTGGCACTGGTGTCGAGTGGTTCACCTCCGGCGTCAACTGTCCGGTGGCGACCAATTGCATCGAACGTCTCGAGGGCAAAGCCATATGGATCAATCCGCCGGTGGCAGCGACCACAGGCGTCGTGCTCTGAGTGCAGGGCGATCAGCTGCCGCTCCGTCAGGTCCGCCGGCACCGTCTCGGCAAGCAGCGGCACATCCTTTGGCGGCCTCGGCAGTTTTTCACCAAGGATCGTTTCGTAGAGCCAGTTGCCCCGTAGGATCGGGCTCGTCCGTGAGGCTCCAGACTGGGTGGAAAGTGTCGTGGCCAGGCCGAGGATGCTGCCGCGGCCATGACGGCGAACGCCCTCCACCCGCCGCCAGGCATTCCCCGTCACACCCTCGATTCCGTAGTGGGCTGCCAGCCGCTCGTTGAGAAAGGTGTGGTCTGCGTCAATCAGTGACAGAATCGAGCGATCATGCCGAAAGAAGTCATCGAGAAAGCGGACTGTCTCCTCCTCCATGTCGGCCCGGAGGCCGGCGAAGGTCGGAAAGGTGTCGGCGTTTTTCTCATCCAGAGACGAAAAGCCGGAGACATGCAGCCACTGCAGGCCGAACTGCTCGGCCAGCCGCCGTGATTTTGGGGCGGCGAGCATCCGGCGGACCTGTGACCTGATCATTACCGGATCGTCCAACTGCCCCCGCTCGGCCGCCGCCAGCAGGTCGGCATCGGGCAGCGACGACCAGAGGAAGTAGGAGAGCCGTGTCGCCAGTTCGTACCCGGAAAGCCGCTGCGGCTCGCTGACGGGGCCCGGTGTCTCCAGCTTGTAGAGAAACTCCGGTGCCACCAGCACGTGCGCAATCAGCGTCCGGATCGCCTCTTCGTGCGAAAGGCTGTCGCCGCGAAGCGCCTCGTAGAGGCTGCGGAGCCGGTTTTCTTCAGCCGCCGTCAGGGGACGCCGGAAGGCACGGCCCGCGAAGGCAACCACGGCATCGAGATGCAGCGGTTCGGACTCCGACAGCCGCTGCCGAAATGCACTTGCCCGACCAGTGATCGTTGGCCGCATCGGTGTGAAGGAGGTGACAAGATCTTGGCGATCCTGGGTGGCATAGCCTTCCAGCTGCTCGAATGCCGCCTCCAAGGCAAGCGGCTCACGGGCGACGAACAGCAGTTCGTCCCAGAGCTGTTCCAGCACTCTGACCTGGGCATCGTCAAGAAGAAGCCGCTGCAGGGGACCATCCTCGCGGTAGTAAAGGTTCAGCGTCACGACTTCATCGACCGGGACGATCCGGGCGTAGCAGACTGCCTTCGGAAAGAGTTCACGGAAATCCCGGAACGACCGGCTCTGACGGTTCCACGCCCGAGAGGGTTCAGGGGCAATCACGACGGCATCCGGGCTCATGTCGACCGCCGGTGCCGGCCCCACGCCAACCCACGGCTGAATGCTCGCCTCCGGCCCGACTCCAGCGGGAAGCACCGCCGTGGTCACAAGCTCACAGCCAGCGGCGAGGCCTGAGGGAATCTCGATCGTGACGGCACACGGCGGCCGCAGGCAGAGATCGTCGGGTCCGACATCGTTCTGAGCGACGCCGTCGGGTGCGAGGCCGAAGGCTCCAGCGTTCGGCAGACTTCGCAGCAGCAGATCCTCTTGACCGGCCGCTACCAGCCGCGGACGCCTGAAGATGACGACATCGTCTTTTCCGCCATCACCGGCGTTGCCGGCGGCCAGGTGAACCGTCACGTGCTGCGGCCCGTTTTGCCCTGGGGGCACCGGGAGCTTGACGCGAAAGGCTTTTTCTCTCACCAGCGAGACGGACCGCGCCTGCCAACTCGCGGGCCCGTCCTGCCGACCGAGGTGCCGGCCGATCTGCCCGGCAGCGTTGAACCGCCAGAGGCCATCCTGCCAGCGGCCGATCT
>RFVE01000245.1 GCA_009922585.1 Planctomycetia bacterium | reverse complement strand
GGGGAATCCGCGGACGCTTGCGTAACGATACTTGCCGACGACCGTCGCGCATGATTCAGGGGCTTTCACGATCCGCTCGACAGCTGCAGCGACTGCCGTGGTGAATCGGTCTCCCACCCGCTGCGAGCGAGCAGCGTACCAGTCTCTCGCCGAGCGATATTCGCGGGCGGCAAGCCTGTGGAAGATGGCCTCTCTCGCCATCAGGATTCGGCCTGCAGATCTCCCCAGGGGATTTCCCCATCTCGGTCAGCGAACCGACGATCGAGTTCCTCTCGCAGATCCGGTGCCAGGAGAGACAATGTGATCGCTCGTGTGGGCATCGTTTCGAGCAATCGCCCGATCAGGGCAACACGGTCGTCCTCGGGGAGCCGCATGGCCTGTTCAAACGCCTGGTCTGTGGATGAACTCACTGAATCACCTCGCGGCCGACTGAAGCGGACATTTGAAGACATACTGTACAGAAAGACATTTTTTGTGCAAGTTTTTCGGTCGCAGCGGCGGGGCGGGCCCATGCCTTTTCCGCCGAAGTTGCTTTCTTTCTGCGGCGAATGCCGTAAAAAAATGAGAAAAAAGGGGCTGCCGAAGGGCTTACTGAAGAAACTGCCGTGCCAACCACCACTACCCGCCCGAGTCTGTTGCTGCGGGTCCGCGACCTGGCCGATGCGGCTGCCTGGGGTGAGTTCGTCGAGATCTACGCCCCGCTGGTGCACCGCTATGCCCGGCGGCGGGGCCTGCAGGATGCCGATGCCGCCGACATCGTCCAGGAGGTACTGCGGGAGTTCGCCCGCTGCGGGCCGCGGTTTCAGTACAACCCCGACGCCGGCCGGTTTCGCAGCTGGCTGCTGACCCTGGCCCGACGAGCCGTCGGCCGGCAGGCCCGGCAGCCGGCTGGCCGGCCGGTTCCGGTGGGGGCAGGCGGTGAGGCCGGCAGTCCGCTGGAGGGCAGCGAGGCCGATGCCGCCGCCGCCTTCTGCGAGGCAGAATACCAGCGGGTGGTCTTCGACTGGGCGGCCCAGCAGGTTCGCCGTGAGGTCAAGGACTCGACCTGGCAGGCCTTCTGGCTGACGGCGGTGGAGCAGGTCAGCCCGGCTGAGGCTGCCCAGCGGCTCGGCATCTCGACCGGCAGTGTCTATGTGGCCAAAAACCGGGTGATCCGCCGGCTGCACACCCTGATCGAGCAGGTCGATGGCACCAGCTGACCCCGCCGCCTGTCCGCCGATTGAGACGCTGGCCGCGGCGGCTGAGGGCCGGCTGGACCCGGCGGCTGAGGCTGCGATGGTAGCCCATCTCGACCGCTGCACCTGCTGCCGCGACCGGCTCGATGCAATCGCGGCTGCGGCGGACTTCGCTGCCAGAGTCGGCCCGACGCTCAGCCAGCCAAAACCAGCGTCAGCTGCCCTCGACACGGCCATTGACCTGCTCAAGGCAGCCGGGCCGACACCGGCCGGGGCCGAACAGCCGGCAGATCGCTCGGCCTGTCCCTACGCCGATCTGCTGCCCTGGCTTGAGCCGGCGCCGCAAGGCATTGGCCGGGTCGGCGACTATCTGCTCACCCGGTTTCTCGGGAGGGGTGGCATGGGCGTGGTCTTCGCCGGCCGCGAGCAGGCCCTCGATCGGCCGGTGGCGATCAAGTTTCTTACCCCGGCGTTGGCAGCTGAAGCAACGCACCGGGATCGTTTTCTCGCCGAGGCCCGGGCGGCGGCGGCGGTGAATCATCCCAACGTGGTGACGATTCTGGCGGTCACCGAAACCGAGGGGCTGCCGTTGCTGGTGATGGAACGGATTGAGGGGGAACCGCTCAGCGAGCTGCTTGGCCGACAACACCGGTTCGACCTGCCGACCATGCTTTCGATCGGCCGCAAACTGGCCGCCGGGCTGCAGGCTGCCCATGCCCGGGGCTTGCTGCACCGCGACATCAAGCCGGCCAACCTGCTGGTCTCGGCCGATGCGGCGGTGGTCAAGCTGACCGACTTTGGCCTGGCCCAGTTGCAAGTGGAGCCGACTCCGGCGCCAGCCGGCACGCCCGGCTTCGTTCCGCCCGAGGTGATTGCCGGCGACAAGCCCGATGCCCGCTGCGACCTCTACAGCATGGGCTGTCTGTTTCGCGAACTGCTTGCCGGCCAGCAGCCGCCGGCCTGGCTTGAGGCGCTGGTCGAGCGGTTGCTGGCCCCTTCACCGGCGGCCCGTCCGCAGTCGGCGGCGGAAGTCGAAGAGTTGCTCATGGCTGGCATGGCAGATTTGTCACCAGTCACGCAGCCCCGTCAGGCGTCCGGCAGCAGCGCGAGCAGGCCGGGGTGGCTGGCAGCACTGGCTGGCGGGCTTGCTTTGGCTGCCCTGCTGGTCGGGCTGATGGCGGGGCTCGGGCGCCAGGATGAATCTGCGGTCATCGAAGTCTCCGGTAAAGCTGCCGACGACTTGGCGGCAGTGCTTGCAGAGGCTGAATCGGGGACGACGATCGTCCTTGAGGAGGCTGGCACGATTGAGCTGACCAGCCTTGAGCTGGGTGACCGCGAGCTCACCCTGCGGGCTGCCGGTGACCGGCCCCTGCTGCGGCTTCGTGCTGGTAACACCGCTGGCCGGCAGTCGCTGTTTCGGGTTAGCGGAAGCCTGAATCTGGAGGGGCTCGATCTGGAACTCATCGCACCAGATGACTCGGGCTCCGCTGAGCTGGCCGATCAGGCCCGCTGCCTGATCGACGTCGACGGCGGCAGCCTGCGGCTGGAGGACTGCACGCTGGAAGTGGAGGGCGACGCCTGCTGTATCATCGCCGCTGAGAGCGACCGGCTTGAACTCATCGATAGTCAGCTGCATGCCCCGGACGGTGCCGCCGTTGACTGGCAGCCGACGTCAGGCGGCCTTGCGGTGGCAGAGCAGACGATCATTTCAGGGAGCACGGCCTGGGCCGTTGCCGATCCAGTCGCGGCCACGCTGCGGCTTACAAGGGTCACCGGTGTCGCTGATCGGCTGATCAGCATTCGCTGGGACGAGCTTGAAGCCCCTGCCGACAGCTCGCTGCTGGTCGAAGCCAGGTCCAGCGTGCTGGCTGCCCAGCAGGCAGTCCTGCTGCTGCACAGCGAAGCGATCAGCCGGCAGGCCTTTACCGAGATGCTCCGGTGGCAGGGCGAGGGCAATCTGCTTGACGGTCCGCTGATTGAACTTGATCGCGACAGCGGTCGAGTGCGGCCTGATTGGTTTGCGGCCGATGATGACTGGACACGTCTTGATAATCTCAGCAGCCAGCGATCAGAGCTGTGGCCGATCAGGTTTGTGACCGACCGCGAGACTCTGCGGCGGTGGCCGCTTGGGTCGGATGGACTTCCCGTGGAGGCTTTCGCGATCAGGCCGGATGAGCAGCTGCTGGAACGCTTCGAGGATGAGCCCCCAGGGGCGGTGGGCGACTGGTGTTTCAGGCGGTGAGCTGTGTTTGCTGAGACTTGGCCGGGTCGCCGGCTCGGGCCCAACAATTCAATGGTGCCATTGAGCTCCCGTATTTGTGTCGTGGAGAGCCCCCAGCGGCTTGCGGCTCTAACACATCGGCAAATGCCGGTGTCTCGCCTTTCGCTGGTTACGGCCCCCCTATGGCGGCGGTGGTGTACGCCGAACGAGCCGGTCGTTCGGCCGGTCGTCATTCGCTGGGTGACCCTATTCGAGCGGCTGAATTCAAAAAAAGCACTGATTTTCCGAAGAAACCCTGCAGCTGCCCGCTCACACAATTCTCGCAATCGGCTCACAATCGCTTCAC
>RFVE01000244.1 GCA_009922585.1 Planctomycetia bacterium | reverse complement strand
ACCATCCCTTCGACCGCTGGACCATGGACGACTATTACTCGTTCACGAGCTTCTTTACCGGGATCGAGCGGGTCAACGGCATTGAGCCCCGCGAAAGGCGGATCTTTTTCGATACTGCCTCTGCCCCAGCGAAGCACCTGGTGGATGGACGACCGATGCCGCCCCGGGTGCTCGGCGGGGAGAAGCCCGTAGCAGCCGGCAATGATCCCCGGAAAGCCCTGGCCGCCTGGCTGACCGCGCCAGAAAACCGACTCTTCCGAGAAAATCTGGCCAATCGCGTTTGGGCCCAACTGATGGGCCGCGGCGTCGTTGACCCAGTGGACGATATCCGCGTGAGCAACCCGCCGTCGAATGAACCGCTCTACACCGCGCTTGGTGACCGACTGGCTGAGCTGAACTTTGATCTGCGGGGGTTGGTTCGCGACATCTGCCGCTCACGGGTCTACCAGCTTTCAAGCGAGCCCAATGACTCAAACCGGCTCGATACCAGACAGTTTTCGCACCGCCACCTTCGCCGGCTCAGGGCCGATGTTTTGCTCGATGCAATTGTGGCGGTGACCGGCCTGCCGCGACAGTTCAAGAATTTCCCAATCGGCACCCGGGCGATCGAGGTCTATCCCCGCATTCAGGGCGATACCAACAAGGGAACCGCCGGCTGGGACTCCTATTTTCATACCTTTGGCCACGCCACCCGCCAAACCGTCGCGGCGGCTGAAACGAAGCGGGAGCCCACCCTGCCACAGGTGCTACATCTGGCGGTCGGTGATAGCGTGCAGGAACGCCTCGCCAACGGGAAGGTTGTGAAGGACCTGCTGGCTGCTCACTCGACGCCGGAGGACATAGTCACGGCCCTGTTTATCCGCACCCTCAGCCGCCGGCCCACAGGCGATGAACTGCATGACCTGCTCACGCTGGTGGGAGATGCCCCTACTGATCGGGCTGTCTACGACGACATCTTTTGGGGGCTGCTCAACTCCACCGAGTTCCTCTTCAACCACTAGCTTTCTGTGGAAAAAACCATCCGTGGCAATAGTGTTCGGCACGGATTCCTTGTCATTTTTGAGGTACTGAAGAACCGTGAGCCCCCCGCCCGCAAGCCCGGGGATAGCGTTGCGTGGCCCCGGGTTGTGACTTTTGATAATGCACTATGCGGAACGCAACTCCGGGAAGCCCGATGCGCGAGCCGAGGGAATACGGGTCCGGGTTCAAAAAACGCTGTTTCCCTCAGCTTGCGCTTCGGGCTTCAAGGCATGGGCTTTTTCTCACTGGTACCGGGGAAGCCACGCCATCAAACCTAGCCGTCGTCTGGTGCTCATTCGATTGCTCGGCAACGTGTGTGCCAAACAGGCTTGCCATCCATGGCCCCGGCCGCACAGATGCGGGCGAACGCTCATCCACTTGGGCAACACCCGAAAGTGGCGAGGGGTGCCGGGGATGCCGGGCGCTGCTTCCTGCGGCGGAAGACGTTACCCAAAGCCTGCTCGCTGCCGGTCTTTTTGGATCAAGCATACGTCATGCGGCGGGAACGAAACGTGGTCTCAAGGGATCGGCCCGCGTGAAAACGGTGCAGTGGTCCGCTGGTGGCCGTCCTCGTCAATCAGTGGGGGCCGCAGGTCGAACTGATGCAGCCGTTCCTCGCGCGGCAGGGTGGGGCGGGGCCAGCTGGCGGGCCACAGCCGTACAGTTCGCCCTGGCCGAATGCCCTCGAGCATCTCCCACATGTGAAAGCTGAGCCTGAGGCCACTGTCCCCAGGGGGTGGATTCTCTGAAGTCTCAATGTTGCGATACCGGACAGGCTTGGCATCGTTGCCCTGATCATAGGTTCTCAGCGACGGCTCAGCGACCGCAAGGTAGCCGTCCGTGTCGGCCTTGAAGGCCGCCCGGGCCGCTTCAGAAAATGCGGCATAACAGCGAGCGGTGACAACCCCTGCTGCGTTCTGTTCATACGCGATCTGCTCAATCCGGGCGGGCACACCCCGTAGTCGCTCGTGCTCGACAAAGCGGTTTGCCTGGCGGTCCAGGGCATGCTGTCGGCTTGCCAGGTCGACCCAGATGTCAGTCAGCCGGCCCGGTCCATAGAGCGTTGCCCAAGTGCGGTTGACGAGAACCCGCTGGCCAACCTCAAGCGACGTCAGGTCGGAAAGCCGATCGCCCTGCCAGACCTGGGTGGCTGCGTTGACATCAAACGTCTGCTCGCCCTCAAGCAGCGGCGGTGGCTGAAAGACACTGGCTGATGTCCGCGCGGGGGTTTGGAGTTGTTCAGCTTCCGTCGCGGGGACTGCCCGGATCACAGGTGAAATCATCTTCGAGTCTGACCACCCGGCAAAAAGGAGACTCCGGCGACCGCTCGTTCGGCTCGTTTTTGACCGTTGCCTCATAGTCGGTGCTCGCCAGCCGAACCTCAAACCAGCCGCGGGGGCCGAGATGGAACCAGCCAAACAGATGAGTTCCCAGCGGCAGATCCTCGAGATTGGCCCGCCCGCCCCGGAAGAAAACCTCGGCATAGGGCAGCAGGCTGACATGGTGTGGCAGGTCCTGGTGGTATTTGTTTTGCGAGTCGGTCCGATCGGGCCGAAGGATCGCCATGCGATTAACATGATCGACCATCGTGAGTTCTGCCCCACCAGCATGAGCACTGCCAGGCGAGGGAAACGCCGAAACGTCGGCAATCGTCGTGCCATCAGGCGCGGATGGAACCAAGGAAGCTACCGGCTCGGGCTGTCCAGGTTTCTTCTCCGCCCCCAGAACCACGGCGGTGGCCGTCATCATCAGCAGGCCGCAGAAACCCCGTTGCCAAACATCCATGTCAGACCTCCACTTCAGCAATTCCACCAAGGCTGTCCGCAAATGACTCGGTTTCCACTCCCATCCGCTGGGCCATGGTCAGCAGCAGACTGCTCAACCGGCCCTTCTCATTAACTGGCCGCGAGCAGATGCCATAGTGCTTCTTGGCGTCACTGAGGTCATAGCCGTCAAAGTGGCCGACGTTGTAGTCGATATGTCGCCCGTGACGGAGCCCCAGCCGACGGCCGCCAGCGAGAATAGTTGGAACGTTCGCGTTGCCATGGCTGTGCCCGTAGGCCATCCCGCTGCCGTAGAGCAGCATGGTCGAGTCGAGCAGCGTTCCCTCACCATCGGGAACTTCGGCCAGCCGATCGAGCAGGTAGGCGAACTGCTCAAAATTAAACCGGTCGCTTTCGGTGAGCCTCCGCAACTGCTCAGGGTCGCCGTTGTGGTGTGAGAGGGAGTGCCGGGTCTGGTTGATCTGAATCTCGGGAATCGGCAGTCCCTTGCCCTCATCGCCACTGCTGAAGCTGATGACCCGGGTCATGTCGGTCTGAAACGCCAGGACCATCAGGTCATAGATGGTTCGGAAATAGTCGCCAACCTGCTGCTGGCTAACCTCATGGGTCAACCGCTTCTCCATGGCTGTATCGATCGCTGGCCGCGGAATGTCGAGCCAGCGATCAGCCCGCTCTGTCCGAAGTTCAACCTCACGGACGCTGGTGAGGTATTGATCGAGCCGGGTACGGTCGTCCGCCCCGATGGCCCGCTGCAGGCTGCGGGCCTCGTCGAGCACCGCATCAAGCACGCTGCCGGTCTTGTGCAGTTCACGCCGCTCTTTCTCAATGCCACCGGCAGGCGCGTGGAACAGCCTTCGAAAGACCTCCGCTGGCTTGGTCTCGGCTGGCAGTTGGATACCGTCGGCGTTATAGGAAAGCGAGCGTCCGGTGTTGCTCAGCACCAGCGATG
>RFVE01000243.1 GCA_009922585.1 Planctomycetia bacterium | reverse complement strand
ATACCGTGCGGGGCAACTTCCGCGACCTGCTTTCTGCCCGGCCCGACTCGGCCCCATTCTGCTATTGGTTCGGTCCGACCAATGTCCATCGCAAGTGGATCAAGGGCAGCGGGATGGCTCTCTGGGACATCGATCCTGATTCACTCAAGGGCAAGATGCCCGCTTTTCTGCCCGATGTGCCTGAAGTCCGCCAGGATCTCGCTGACTATTTTGGTGAGATCGCCGCCTGGGATGCCGCCATTGGTGTGCTGCTCGATGAGCTTGACCGGGCCGGTCTGACCGATAACACCCTCATCGTCATCAGTGGTGACCATGGTGCCCCGGGCTTTCCCCACGGCAAGTGCAACCTCTACGACTTCGGCACAGGAGTCTGCCTGTCGGTGACCGGTCCCGGCGTTCGCGGGGGCAGGGTCGTCGACGACATGGTCAGCCTGATCGATCTGGCACCCACCTTTCTTGAGGCGGCTGGCGTCGCCCCGCCGGAGATGATGACCGGCCGATCACTCTGGCCGATCCTACGGTCTGACAAGAGCGGCCTCGTCGACCCAGCCCGCGACTGCGTCTACACCGGACGGGAGCGGCATGTTGAAAATGCCCGGGCAGACCTCACGCCCTATCCGCAGCGGGCAATCCGGACCCACGATCATCTACTCATTAAAAACTTCCGCCCCGATCGCTGGCCGCTTGGTGACCCTTATGGCCTCGTGGATGGACCGGAGCCAACCGTGGAGGAGTTGGAAAACAACACCCGCATCACCCTGCCAGATGAAGATGCCGGCCCCACCAAGGCCTGGCTGGTCGGGGTGCGGAAGGGCGAGGAGTGGAAGGAACACTTCAACAAGGTCTATGGCAAGCGGCCCCAGATCGAACTCTATGACCTGCGGAACGACCCCGCTGAAATGCAGAATCTCGCCGACGACCCCACTCACCAGACAATTCGCCAGCAGTTAGAGCAGCGGCTTCTCGCCGAACTGAAGCGAACGGATGATCCGCGACTGGTCGACAACGGTCGGTTCTACGAGACACCGCCAATGGCCGGGCCACCCTACCCTGATGACCCGGCGGCTGGCCGACAGAAAAAGAGGTGATTGTTCGTCATGCAGAAAACTTCTGAAAACGACTTGTGGCGGCTGCGTTGCCTGAATCTGGCTACCCTCTGCGGTCTCGCCTTCGGCCTCACAGTGCCCGCTCCGGCTCTCGCCGCCGACCGGCCCAACGTGCTGTTCATTGCCATCGATGACCAGAACGACTGGATTGGTCATCTCGGTGGGCACCCGCTGGCCAAGACCCCACACCTGGACGCCCTCGCCGCCCGAGGCACGACCTTTACCAACGCCCACTGCCAGGCGCCGCTGTGCAACCCGTCGCGGACGAGCCTGCTGCTTGGCCTGCGGCCAACCACGACAGGAATCTACGGCCTCGCCCCCTGGTTCCGCACGATCCCTGAATGGGCCGATCGCGTCAGCCTGCCACAACACTTTGCTCAGCAGGGCTATCTGACTGCCGGGACGGGCAAGATCTATCACGGTGGCACCGGGCCCCGCCGCCAACCAAAAGGAAAGGCTGACAGGCAACCCGAGTTCGAACGCACGGCCCCCTACGGTGGTGTTGGCACCAAGCCGCCCAAGAAGCTCATCCCGCCGACCCCGATGGGGAACCATCCGTTGATGGACTGGGGCGTCTGGCCGCCGAACAACGACGACACACAAAAAGGTGACTACCAGGTGGCCAGTTGGACGGTCGAGCAGATCAAGAACGCGCCGAAAGACCGGCCCTTCTTTCTAGCCGCCGGCTTCTTTCTGCCACATGTGCCCTGTTATGCCACGCAGCAATGGTTTGATCTCTACCCCGACGACGACACGGTACTCCCGCCCCTGCTGGCCGACGACCGGGCCGATACGCCCCGGTTTTCCTGGTATCTGCACTGGTCGCTACCGGAACCACGGCTGCGGTGGCTCCGCGAGAACGACCAGTGGCGGAACCTCGTCCGCAGCTATCTCGCCTGCACCAGTTTTGTTGACGCCCAGATAGGCCGGCTGCTGGACGCCCTCGACGCGGCGGGGCTGGTCGACAACACCATCGTCGTGGTTTGGGGTGACCATGGCTGGCATCTCGGCGAGAAAGCCATCACTGGCAAGAACACCCTCTGGGACCGAGGCACAAAGGTGCCGCTGATCTTTGCCGGTCCAGGTATCACCGCCGGCCAGCGCTGCAGCCAGCCGGCCGAACTGCTCGACATCTACCCCACGCTCAACGAACTCGCCGGCCTGCCGATCCGCGATGACCTTGAAGGAATCAGCCTGCAGCCCCAACTGGTCAGTGCGTCGGCCCCGCGACTGCGTCCGGCCATCACCAGCCACAACCAGGGCAACCATGCCGTCCGCAGCGAACGCTGGCGGTTCATCCAGTATGCCGACGGCACCGAGGAGCTTTACGACCTCGAAGTGGATCCCAATGAATGGAAGAACCTTGCCGACGAGCCCGAGCGGGCGGCGGTTCTTGCCGCCCACCGCCGCTGGCTACCAACTGTCGATCGACCACCCGCCCCTGGCAGTGCCCACCGCGTGCTGACTTATGACCCGGCGACCGACACGGCAGTCTGGGAAGGTACGCCGGTGCGGCGGCCTGACCCAATCCCCGAATGAGCCGGTTCATCATGCACCCGGCTGCTCGGCGACAAGCCTCAGCGTTCAGCCTCAAGCGACTCGACAAGCTGCCGAACGAGTGCGAGATCGATATCAGCCGGTTGGTTCTCAAGCAGCCACCGAGCATCAGCCAGCGTGACCTCGATGCGGTCAAGCCGGCGGGCGGTAAGCATCCGCAGTACCCGCGTGCGGGCCGAATCAGGTTCGACGGTGAGCATGGCATCGAGATACCGCAGCATGGCGGGCGGGTCATCCTCACGCATCGCAATGCCCAGCAGGTTATTGAGCATCCGGGCAAGAATCGCCCGCGTTGGCGCGACCGCAAGATGTGATTCAGTGAGTGATTCACCGGAGTTTTCGGCGAGTCGACGGGCCAGATCATCCCGTGAGAGCCGCCGGCCTCGTTCAAAAACATCGATCCACTCCGGCTCTCCCTCAGCCGGGTCGAATCGGACGATGAAGTGTCCTGGAAAACCGATGCCCTGAACCTTTAGCCCCAGCCGGCCTGCCAATTCCATGTAGACGACTGACAGCGTGATCGGAATACCCTCGCGGTCATCGACCACTTCGTTGATATAGCTGTTTGAGCGGTTGTAGTAGTCACCTCGGCTCCCGTGGAAACCGAGTTCAGAAAAGAGCACGCGGTCGAGCATCGCGATCTTTCCGGCATCATCAGCATCAGCTGGAAGTCGGGAACGGATTGAGGCTGCCAACGTCTCAAACTCTGCGCAGCAGGCCTCAACATCGAGTTCTGAATTGTCCAACATCGCAATCAGACCACTAGCGCGGAAAAGATCGATCGCCTCCTCTTGGCCAGCCGTCGCCTCCGCGAAGGCCTTAAGCGTCTGCCGGTGATGCACCAACTCGGCCAGGTCCCGCAGCTGGGCCGAGCGTCGCTCAAGTTCCACCGCCTGCAATTCCAAGGCGGCCAACGCCGCTGGCCCGACCGCCGCAAGCTCATCAAGCATGGCGGCCGTCGGCGGTTGAACTGATGGCAGGCTGGCAGTCGCGGCTTCGACCCGGGTCCGCAGCGATTCTGGTGGCATGAGTTGTGGCACCTCCGGCCCATTCACATACCCGCGAAAGGCCGCTTCCGTCCCACGGAATGCGGCCAGTCCTACCCGACCGTCACGAAACCCGCGGTCGCTTGAGGTCACAACCAACT
>RFVE01000242.1 GCA_009922585.1 Planctomycetia bacterium | reverse complement strand
TCCTCGTTGCCGATCATGACGTCGACATGCCTGGCGATCTCGCGATTGATTTCGCGGGCCTTCTCCAGGCCGCCGATGCTTTTCCAGAGGCTAGGGCGATAGTTGAGGTCGTAGGCAACGATCGTGCCGTGCCGCTTGGCGGCAGTCACCGCCTCGATCGTCAGGGCCGCCGTCGTCTCTGAAAGCGCAGCGAAGATGCCGCCGGTGTGAAACCAACGGACTCCCGCCTGGCCAAAGATGGCGTCCCAGTCGATGTCGCCCGGCTTCAACTGGCTGGCAGCAGTGTTGCCCCGGTCGGGGTTGCCAACTGCCCCGCGGATGCCATAGCCCCGCTCGGTGAAATTGAGACCGTTGCGGACCGTTCGGCCCATGCCGTCATCGGATCGCCAGACCAGATAGTCCGTGCAGACGCCCCCTTGCATGATGCAGTCTTCGATCAGGTGGCCGATTTCGTTGTCGACGAAGGCCGAGACCACCGCTGTCTTAAGACCAAAGCACTTTCGCAGGCCGCGGGTGACGTTGTATTCCCCGCCGCCCTCCCAGGCCTGAAAATGCCGGGTGCTGCGAATGCGTCCCTCACCGGGATCAAGCCGCAGCATCACCTCTCCGAGCGATACGGCGTCAAACAGGCAGGAATCGGCAGGCTTGATCGGCAGGCTCATGCTGCGTCCTTTCAGGTGTCTATCAAAAGCATTGGAAGAGAACGTGAGACCTAACGTGGCAGAGAATTTGCTTACGCGGTGGCCAGACTGGTGAGGTCGAGTGGCGGTACCCCAGCCTCTTCGGCAATCTCGTTGAGTGCTGCCACTTCAGCGGCCGAAAAAAGCAGACCGCCAGCGGCAGCAGTCCTTGCGGCGAAACTGGCTTCAAGCTGTCCCGGCAGCAGGCAGGCGTCGTTCCCATGTCCAAGAATGTCGGCCAGCACCGCCTTCACATTCTCGGCCTGTGAGCGACCGGCGGCGAAACAGCCTGAGGAGATTGCCTCGGGGTGAATCACCTGAAAGAAGAAGACGCAGTTCTGTTTCTCGGCGGCCACAGCCGCCCGGCTGCGAATGGTCGGCAGCGAACCGCCAGTAAAGGCTGCGACAATCTCATTGATCAACGCGAGACCATAGCCCTTGTGAGCCCCAAAGGGCACCAGCGAGGAGGCGGCCTTCGGGTCAGTCGTCGGCTTGCCGTCCTTGTCGACCGCCGCCCCCTCGGGCAGGGCCTTGCCTTCCCGCTGGAACTGCTGCACCCGGCCCATAGCGATCACCGAAGTCGCCCAGTCGATCACCACTGGAAACCCAACGGCATCAACCGTCGGAAAGCCCCACGAATGTGGATTGGTGCCCAGGGTTGGAAAGACACCGCCAAAAGGCACTACCTCGGCCAGCGACGCCGTGCAGTTGGTGTAGGCAATGTAGCCCCGCTTGGCCGCCTCCATCACATAGCCGCCGCCCCAGAGGTAGTGGAAGGCGTTATCGACCGTGACGGTACCGGTACCGTACCGTTCGGCCAGTTCGATGCAGCGATCGATCGCCTCCCAAGCAACTGCCTGCCCGAGCTTTTTTTGGGCATTCCAGACCTCGGTGGCATCGAAGCGATTGGGCAGCTTTTTGATTTCGGCACCCGGCGTGCAGCCACCGGCCTTCGACCCAAAGAGATCGTCGAGGTGCACCGCCTTAATAGCATTGTGGGTGCGGATGCCGTGCCGAGTGGCGGCAGTGGCCAGCCGGGCCGCATGATCGGCCTCAGCGGTCGTGAACTCACGGGCGGTGTAGGCGGCCCGCACAATCTGCTCGTGGGCCTCGACGGGGACGACATGGAAGGTTTCAGACATATCTGTTTGGAGAAACTGAGAGGAACGGTCAGCTTAAGTGAGTCGATTTGCTCTCGCTCAAACGACCTTACGGACGGCGACTTCAGGGTTGACCTGCGCCAACGGCTGCTCGCCGTGCATCGCACGAATCAGGTTCGTCACCGCCGCCTTTGCCTGACGCTGGACGCTCTCAAGCGTGCGTGAACCAATGTGGGGGGTGACGAGGCAGTTCGGGAGTTTCGTCAGCGGATGGTCGGCTGCTGGCGGTTCTTCGTCGAGCACATCGGTGCCATAGCCCCGCAGCCGGCCATCAGCAAGGGCCGCAGCGACATCGGCGGTGTTGACGATTTCACCGCGGGCACAGTTGAGGATAATGCACTCGGGTTTGAGCTGGGCGATCGTCTCGGCCCGGATCAGGTCGCGGGTTTCGGGCGTCAGGCTGGTGTGCAGCGACAGGTAATCGACGCGAGGAAAGAGTTCTGCAAGACTTTCGACCCGCCCCACCCCGTACTCACCGGCAAAGGCTTCGTCCCAGTAGATGTCATACCCAAGTGGCGTCATGCCGAAGGCGACCGCCCGCTTGGCGACCTCCTTGCCAATCCGCCCCATGCCGACGATGCCGATCGTCTTGCCCAGAATTTCCCGGCCGGTCTGCCGCTTCCAGCCGCCAGCCCGGGTCGAGTCGGCATGCAGCAGTAGGTGCTTCTCGAGAGCTAGCAGCAACAGAAAGGTGTGCTCGGCCACCGTCGTGTGGTTCACGCCCGGCGTAAACAGCAGCGGCAGGCCGAGTTCGGTGCAGGCGGTAACGTCGATCTTATCGACACCGATGCCGTACTTGCTGAGCACCTGCAGTCGCGGCCGGGCCTTTTTCAGCACGGCCCGGGTGATCGCATCATCGCCACAGATATAGCCATCAACCTCACCGACAGCGTCGAGCGTGTCGGCCTCCGAGAGCGGCCCCCGGGCGGTGACGATTTCCCAGCCGGTGTCGGCCAGCACCTGATGGTGCTCCCCCGGCGTGTCCTGAAACGAGGTGGTGGTGACAAGAATGCGGGTCATGGGGCCTCATGAGGACGGCGCTGATGGAATGCTGTCAGTGTAATGGTGAAAATCCCCGACGGAATGGCCACTGGTGAAAAGCTATCAGACCGTGGACAAGGTCTGCCGTCGCACGAGGCGGCGGCTGGGAACCCCGAATACCCTTAGCTTTTTCGGGGGCGTCCCGGGTGAGCCCTCGTTTGCCCGCATGCGCGGGCAGGGGCCGTGGATGGCGATCCTGTTCGGCACGGGTTCTACCTCGTTATTGAGGCATTCAAAGACCGTGACCCCCCCGGCCGCCAGCTCGGGGATAGCGTTGAGTGGCCCCCGGCTTGCAGCTCGGGCTGCATTCTGTTCCGAACAGCGCGTCATTGAACGGCCGGCGAGGAAACCGCGGGGTTTGAACGTGTGGCCACCCGCATCCCCTCAGCTTGCGCTTCGGGCTTCCCGGCATGGCGTGCATTGCCGCTTGCTTCGAAGCCCGAAGCGCGAGCTGAGGGAGACCGCGTTTTTGGTCAGATAACCGCATTCCCTCTAACTGGGGCTCGGGCTGCCTCGAATCCTGTTCCGGACAGGGCGTCATTCAATGGCTAGCGAGGAAGCCGCAGGGCTTGAACGTGCGGCCACCCGCATTCCCTCAGCTTGCGCTTCGGGCTTCAAAGCATAAGCGCGACATCAAAAGGTGCGGCGGGGCGAAGAGTCGTTTAGTGCTCATTCGATTGCTCGGTAACTTGTCTGCCAAACAGGGTTGCTTTGGCCGTCTTTTGCCACGGACAGCTAGGGGAGCCCTTGCACCCCTTCGCGAAACGACTCAGTCAGCAGATGAGCCGCCTCACCGTCCCAGGCATAGAGGCGGCAGGAGTGGTGGTCGGCAGCGCCGAGCCCGGCCAGGCCGTGGCGAAACAGCCAGTGGCGGCTGCCCGCCGGAAGTGGATAGGCAACAAACTCTCGGGCCCGGGCCACCGGCACTTGGGTCTTGAGCCAGGCCCAGTGGTTGATG
>RFVE01000241.1 GCA_009922585.1 Planctomycetia bacterium | reverse complement strand
ACCGCACCGTTGGACGAGTCCATCCGGAAAAAAATTTTCTCCGCGTCGCGCAAAAATTGGCCCGCCAGTGGCGTACCTATTATGAGGGGATCATGGAGCTCCCTGCAAGAACACCAAAAGGAGGCAACGGAATGCCTTGGACACTCGAGGACTGCGCAGCTGCGCTTGGACAGACCGATCTGCGTTTTCACCATGACGAGGCTGATCAGGCCATCCGACTGGTGTTTATCACCAGTCGTTACCGCAACCGTCGGGGGGAGCATCTGGCGATGGTCACAGTGACGACGCCCGCCGACGGGCAGCGACTGCGATTCAGCATTGAGCGGGCGATCGAGGTTGGTGACGATCCTGCCGCTGCCTGCCTGGCCGCCTGTCAGTTTGCCGCTGCCATGCCGCTGGTTGGCGTTGAGTACGACGCCGACTTTGACAATCTGCGGCTCGTGGTTGAAACCGTCATTGAAGACGACTTGCCAACTCCTTTCCAGCTTTGCACGTCGGTATTCGATCAGGCGAGCAAAAAAGTGGCCTAAACGACTGCTTCGGCGGGACGTGGCCAGCCGTGACCAACCGTGCCGGTTTTGGTGTCAGGGTATCGGCGGGGATTGAGATGACTCGTGCGGTCTCTGAGCCGCACCTTCATTGAATCAAGCTCAATCCTTCGACCCCGGCGCACCTCCATGACAACCAACTTTGCACGGCACGAACAATTTTTGCGTATCTGGAAACTGCTTGAGTTTCTGGAGACATCACGGCGACCATTGTCGGATGACGAATTGGTCAGTCACTTAAAAGAGTCGCTCGGGCTGGCTAGCCTTTCGCAGCGGACGCTGGGCCGTGACTGTGAATTTCTCGCCTCTTGTGGGTATCCAATTGAACGGCAGACCCTGCCCGATGGAAGGAAACAGGGCTGGCAGTTCAACCGTCAGGGGAACGATGGAAACTGGTGGATGCCCCGCGAGCCGCTGACCCTGCTGGAGATGACCGCCTTTTTGCTCAGCCGCGAGCAGATGCGGTTTGCCGAAGGCACCGTCCTCTGGTCGGGCGTGGAATCGCTCTGGAGCAAAATTGCCGCCACGCTGCCGCCGTCGCTGGCTGATCAGGTGGCGGTGATGCGGGGGGTTTGGCATGTCGAGGGGCGGACACAGCCGGCCTATGCCGATCGACCCCGGCTGTTGTCGCTGCTCTGCGCGGCCGTCACCGCCTGTTGTGAAATCGATCTGCACCTGTCTGCGACGGCCAACGAGGCTGATTCTGCCACCAGTGGTGATGCCGCACCGACTGCACCGAGCGGGCAGCTGCTCACCAGATTCCATCCCTGTGGTCTTGTCGTTCGCGCCGGTGGCATGGGGCTGATTGGATTTCCAGATGGCGTGTCAACCGGCCCACCCGTGCTGATCAGCCTGGAGCACATCACCAACGCCAAGACGCGGGACAAGGTCTTCGAGCCTTGTGGCGAAACAGTTCGCGAACTGCTTGGCCGGGCGACCTGGCCGAATGGAACGCCGGTGGATTGATGGCTCGGTTGCCCGCGCATGCTGCGGGCGGGGCCGGCGACCGCCGCTTATCGGCCCGGCTGGTCGCGAACGTAGCGGTGGCACTGGACGCACTTCATCGTCACGTCCATCCAGGCAAGCGCCGCAGCATCGAGGTTCTTTTCGGTTGCCGCCCGTTCCAGCCGTTCACAGGCTCGGCGAAAGGCGACGCTCTGCCGGGCATACTCTTCAGACTGCAGCACTTGCCAGCTGGAAGCCTGACTGGCCAGGGCCAGCAGCTGGCCGCCCCGGCGAATCTTTTCAAAATCGGCCAGCGACAGACCCTCGAGCACCTCCGAGGAATGGTCGAGCTTGGCCCGCATGAAGACGGCGACGTCGTCCGGCCGCAGCGGTGCCGGCTCAGCGGCGTGACCGGCGGGCAGCAACCAGCTGGTGAGTGCCAGCAACGCCACCACCACGATGCCCGTGACCCAGCGGTCAGTCGTCGGCCAAGCCGAGATCCTCGTTGTAGCCTTCCTGCACGACTGCATTTTCGCTCCTCTCGTGGGCCTGGAGGTGACTGATAAAGGTTTCGAACTGTTGACCGATCTCATGCCAGTCGGCCGGATCGAGCCGAAAGTTTGCCAGCGCGGCGGTGAGGCTGTCGAGTTCGGCCAGCAGCGGCGGGTGCTGCCGCAGGATGGACTCCATCCGACGGCCGAGCCGGGGGACACGGGTAACCGCCTCCTCGAGGAAGCCACCCTGCTCTTCCTGGGCAAAGTGGTCGCGAAGATGCCGCCGCAGCTCGGTCAGCCGTTCGTGGGCATACTGCCGCCGCTTTCCCAGCGGCCGACCGGTGTCGGTAAAGGCCTGTTTTGCCTGGGAGATCAGCTGAAAAAGTTCACGGTGTTCGGCGAGGACGTGGCCAATGATGACGGGGTCGGGACGGTCGAGTGAGGGCATTGTTGCTGGTTCCTGGGGGATGCAAACGGGCGAAACGGCGATCGATGACCCCCGCGGTGAACTCTACGCGGTTGGTTCAAGGCCGCGTCCCGACCGACGTTCGACCTGTGAGATTGCCAGCGAAGTCCGAGGAGCGGTGGAAATCGGGCTGCGGCCGAGCCCGGACACTTCGCCTGCACGGGGTTTGGGCCACCGGGTATAACGATGGCAGGGTTGTCTCAACGTGCGACGCCCGTAACTGGTGATCCAATTTGTTCCGACGGAGTGCGTCCATGCAGCGAGTCTGGTTCGTGGGACTGATGGTGCTGACGGGGCTGGTGACCGCAGCTGGTCCCGCTGTCGCCCAGAAGGTGGCCGTGGAGGAGTTCACGCTGCCCAACGGCATGCAGTTTCTGCTGGTGCCGCGGGCCGATCAGCCGAATGTTGTCAGTGCCGGCTGGGTGGCCCGGGTCGGCAGTGTCAACGAGCGGCCTGGCATCACCGGCATCAGCCACTTCTTTGAACACATGATGTTCAAGGGCACCAACACGATCGGCACCCGCGACCCAGACAAGGATCGCACCTTCCGGATTGAGCAGAAGAAGATTCGTGATCAGATCAACCAACTGGTCTGGAATGAGCAGTATGAGCGGTATCGGCTTGGTGAAATCGATGACCCGTGGGATCCGGCGAGCGACACGCCTCAGCTGCGGAGTCTGCGCGGAAAGCTCGACACGCTCATCCGGGCCCAGCAGGGCCGCGGCGAGGCCGGGCCGGCCACCGCGACGATCGTCAAGGATGAGTTCGACCAGGTCTATACGAAGGCCGGCGGCAGTGGCATGAATGCCTTCACCAGCTATGACCTCACCTGCTATTTCATCACCGTGCCGTCCAACAAGCTCGAACTCTGGGCCTGGATGGAGAGCGACCGCCTGAGCGACAGCGTCTTCCGCGAGTTCTATTCCGAGCGGGATGTCGTCCACGAGGAACGCCGGTTGCGAACCGACAGCACGCCAACCGGTCGGTTTCAGGAGCAGTTCAACTCGATGTTCTGGGCTTCCTGTGGCTATAGCTGGCCGGTGATCGGCTGGCCGAGCGACCTCAACAGCTACACCTTCGAGCAGGCAGAGGTGTACTGGAACACCTACTATCGGCCGGGCAACCTCTTTGGTGTGATTGTTGGCGACTTTGACCCCAAGCAGGCGAAGGCATTCATCAAAGAATATTTTTCCCGGCTCGACCCAGGCAGCAATAAACCGCCACCGGTGGTGACACTTGAGGTTGAGCAGCTGGCCGAACAGCGGATGAATGCGGCAGGTGACTTCCCTGCGTCAATCGAGGTCCGGTACCACACTGTGCCTGCCGGCCATGCCGACAGCTATCCACTCGACATGCTCGCCGAGCTGCTCAATGAGCGGACTGGCCG
>RFVE01000025.1 GCA_009922585.1 Planctomycetia bacterium | reverse complement strand
TTCGACTATGCCTTTGAGCCGCCCACGTCGCCTGGTGGCGGCCTGCCCAAGATGACACTCAATGAGATCGGCACCACGCCCTTCGACCTGCTGGGAACAACCGTGACGCCGATACGGCTGCGGCACGGCATCTTCGATGTGCTGGGTTTTCGCATTGGAAAGATTGCCTACTGCACGGACACCAATGAGATTCCCGAGGTGAGTTGGCCGCTGCTTGAGGGACTCGACCTGCTGGTGCTCGATTGCCTCCGTGCAGCCAGGCATCCGACACACTTTTCGATTCCTGAAGCGATTGCAGTGGCTCAGCGGGTGGCAGCCCGCCGCACGCTGTTTGTGCATATGTCGCACGAGGTGGACCATGCTGCGGTCTCACGGGAGCTACCCGCCGGTATGGAGCTGGCCTACGACGGACTGTGCGTGCCACTCAGTGGAGTGCTGAAACCGGCCTGATCAGGTGGCATCAGCTGCGGCGGCAAGCCCACGGAGGATGCAGTCTTTCACCGCCGCAACATCACAGCTGACGAGCATTTCAAGGTTTGGCTTCCACTCCCGAACCTGTCGTCGGTCGATCACCAGCATACCGGAAGTCAGTTCGCCGCTGGTCTCGATATCGGCGGCAACGGTTTGGCGGCGGAAGAGTTCGGGGTTGGTCAGCGACACGAGCGACACGACGTCGTGCAGGTGAATCCCTTCGCTGCCGAGTAATTGTCGGTGGGCCCGAAAGGCGTGAGGTAGCATCCGCCTCAGAATTCGCCCCGCTCGCGAGAAGGCATCAGGCAGTTGATCAAGCATCTCAAAGCCGAAGACAACCTGTGAACTCGTTTCCAGTGGAAGTAACGTCTTGCGGCACGGTTCTCGAATGACATGTCGGGCCGCCAGCGGATCGCAATAGAAGTTGAAGTCTGCGGCTGGTGTGGCTCCGCCGTTGGCATGGAGCGTACCGCCACAAATGACGACCTCGTTGAGGAGTTCAAGAATTGCCGGGTCTCGACGCAGCAGACGCGAAAGATTTGTCAGCGGGCCGAGGCTGAGGATCGTGACCTGCCTGGGGTGAGCCCTGACTGTCTCCCAGATCACCTTTTCAGCCGGGTGGCTACCGTGAAGCGAGACAGCCGGAAGATCGATCCCGCCGAGACCGTCCGGTCCGTGCATGCTGAATGACCGCTCAGGCAGAACCCCATCATCAGGAGCGATCCCCACCCGCGGGAGCCTCGGCGGATCAAGATAGGTCACCAACGCCTGCAGGTTGCTCGATGCCTGTCCGGCCGACACGTTGCCGCCGGTCGCCGTGACGGCCAGCACCTCCAGCCGGGGGTCAAACAGGGCAATCATGAGTGCCAAGGCGTCATCAATACCCGGGTCGACATCGATAATTACCTTGCGTGCCATGCGACAATCGTAGCGTTGTCCTGTCGGCCCGGAAACAGGACGGTCCTGGAAAACCTGCTGCTGCTTTCCAACGGCATCCCGCGGGTTGCCTCGAAGGCACGCTGGGCACGACGACAACCGAAAAGACCTTAGGGGGACACCCCGAGGGTTCTGCCGGCAGAGGCCAGTCGTGGTTCCTGCGGAGGCTTTGCCGCTTGCAGCCGGTCGTACCAGCCTGCCACCGTCGCGTTCTTCGTGCCTTCGTGGTACACCAACCATTCGCAATCGGTTCACCGCCGGTATGCGAAAGCTTGAGCGACAGCGAGCCATCGTTCTCCCCAGAATCAGCAGGAATACCAATGCGTGCCGATGGAGCCACTGAATTGCTTGCCCGGGCCAAGGCAGCCGAGGCGGCGGGTGAAACACTTTCGCGGACTGAAATTGCCCAGCTGGTCAATGCGGTGCTTGACGGGGGGCTTGCGCCAGACGCCTTCGCCGCCTGGCTGACAGACACCGCTGACCGGCTGCCGTTGGCGGCCGAGGTGGCGGGGGTGGCTGACGCGCTGCGGCAACGGATGCGACCGCTGGAGACTGTGGTGTCCGGTCCTGTCGTCGACACCTGCGGCACCGGAGGTGACGGCTCCGGCAGCTTTAATATTTCGACGGCTGCCGCCCTGGTGGTCGCCGCGACTGGCGTGCCAGTTGCCAAACATGGCAACCGAGCCGTTTCCAGCAAGACCGGTTCAGCCGACGTGCTGGAGGAACTCGGGGTGCGGGTCGATGCAGCGTTTGACGTCACGCGAGCCTGCCTTGAACAGGCCGGCATCTGCTTCTGTTTTGCTCCGGCTCATCACCCGGCGATGGCCGTCCTCGGACCGTTGCGACGCCGGATCGGCAGGCCAACGGTTTTCAACCTGGTTGGTCCGCTCTGCAACCCGGCTGCTGCTTCGGTGCAGGTGATCGGTGTCGGCCGGCCGGGGGCTGAGCGACCATTGGCCGAAGCGGCTCGCCTGATCGGGCTTGCTCGGGCCCTCATTGTCTCTGCCGAGGACGGTGTTGACGAAGTTGGCCTGTTCGCCGCCACGCGGGTGATTGAGGTGACGCCTGCCGGACTCGCTGAGCGGCGGTGGAAGCCCGAGGACTTCGGATTGGTGACCGCCCCCGCAGCTTTGCGGCAGGAGCTTTTGGTCAGCAATGCTGTGGAGAGTGCTGCACGAATCTCCGCAGTGCTTGCCGGTGCCCGGGGGCCCTGCCGTGACATCGTGGTACTGAACGCCGCAGCCGTACTCTGGGCTGCTGGACGGGCGACCGATCTGCTGGCAGCAAGGCACTTGGCCGAGCAGGCAATCGATTCGGGGGCAGCTGGGGCAACCTTGGAGCGGCTGGCCACCACCTCGCGGGGATGATTGGCAGCTATTCCTTCTCGAATAGGTCGCGCGAGGCGACCATGACCTCCAGCGAGAGGGGCTGGCCATTGCGGAAAACGCGGAGCCGCACCCGCTGGTCGGTTGGGGTCATGCTGACCAGGCTGACCAAGTGGTCGTCGTCGTCGATCGGTTCGCCCCCGAATTCCAGGATCACATCGTTGGGCTGAAGGCCAATCGACTCTGCCGGTGACCCAGGCGTGATACCGGTAACCCGGGCGCCGACTGGACGAACCATGCCGAGCCGATGAGCCATCTCCAGCGAGAATGACTTGTCGAGTGCCACACCGAGGTAGGCCCGTGAGACCGTTCCCTGTTCCACCAGTTGCCGGGAGACGAACATCACCATTGAGATCGGGATGGCAAAGCCGATCCCTTCGTTACCGCCCGAGTTGCTGGCGATGCAAGTGTTGAGGCCGACGACCTCACCCCGCAGGTTGACGAGCGGTCCACCGCTGTTTCCCGGATTGATGGCGGCATCGGTCTGAATGAAGTTCTGAAAACGGATGCCCCCCTCGCCGAGGTCAAGGTCGCGTCGCCCTTTGGCCGATACGATGCCGAGGGTGACCGAGTGGGCCAGGCCGAAGGGGCTGCCGATCGCCAGGACCATATCGCCGATCTGAACGCCGTCACGGGGCGAGAGGCGGGCGGTGGGGAGTCCAGGTTCTTCCAGCAGCATCACCCCGATGTCGGTGTCGGCATCGGTCCAGACACGGGCCGGGCGGATCTCACGACCATCGTCAAGCCGAATGGTGATGTTGTCGATCTCCGCCCGGTGAATCACATGCCGGTTGGTAATGACAACAGTCTGGCCGGCAAGCCGGGTGATCACGCCAGATCCCGCCTCTTCCTCGTCCTCCGTGGCTGTTCGGCCGCGGCGGCCGGTCTTCCGGGCATCAATATGGACAACGGCTGGCCGCAGCAGCAAGGAAAGCCGTCGCAACTGGGCCCCCTGCCGCTCAAATTCCCGGGCATCTCTGGCGACTTCATCATAGAGCCGCTCGCGTTCGTCGGCCGAGAGCCGGCTTTCGCTGAAGGGATCGATTCGTTCAGCCCGCCCGGCGGCTGCCGGTTGAATCGGTCGTAACGAAACGCCCGGTTCATCGGCGAGAGAGCCCTCGCTCGCGGTCAGCAGTGCACAGGCCGATAGCAATGCCGCCAATTGACTCGGACAGTGGCCCCGACCTCCACCTGTTCTCCACGCCACCATGGCCTGCCTTCCTCTCCGCATCAATGCTCCTGCCACCCAGAAGTATACCCCGGGAAACAGGTACGGCGGCTTTCAGCGAACAGCAGCAGCTTGGTCGGGTCAGAACCCGGCTCGCTCCGTTTCGGCCGAGAATCGCGCCCCTTCCTTCTCCAACTCGCGTTGGCAGGCGATACACATTGTCGCGTAAGGCAGAGCCTGAAGCCGGGCCAGTGGAATCTTGCCACTACACACCTCACAGAGGCCGTAGGTGCCCTCCTTCATCCGCTCCAGAGCGGTCTCGATCGAGCCGAGTTCTCTGGCCTCCACCTCTGCGAGTTGCGAGCTGATCTCGTCCTGAGCGGTGTCGACAGCCGCATCAATGACATCCCCCGGAGACTCGCTACGCAGCTCCCGTAGGAGCGTCAGGTCTCCAGCGAGGGCCCGCCGCAGGGCGTCCCGGCGGCGAATCAGAATGGCATGGAGGTTCAAAAGTGCGTCTTTTCGAGCCATGGTGCTGTTCCTCCTCTCCCCGGTGAATGAGCGGCTCAAAAGGAGACGCTGCTGCCGGGCGCACCAAATAGTACGGGGCTGGCGGGATGCTGGTTCTGTCACCGACCGAAATTTTCCGAGATGACGGAAAATCCTCAGGGATTTTCTAGCTTTGTCCGCTCGGTAGACAGCATGGAAATTCAATTTGTTTATCGTCATCGATCCGGCAGAAATATCGTGTGAAACCAGAGGACCGGTATTCATCTGCCAGATTTCCCAGTTCCTCCGGCGGTCCCGGAGCGGAAGCACCAGATGATGCCGTCTTCGGAGGCGACAACGACTCGGTCGGCGACGACGGCGGCCGACCCGGCAAAACTTCCTCCGGCATCAAATTCCCAACAGGGTTCGCCGTCACTCAGCCGCAAGAGTGAAATCCGACCGGCGTTGTCGGGAACCAGGACAGCCTCGATTGGCTTATCACTGTCGGTCGACTCAGGCACCACCGAGAGCACAACTGGCGAGGCATCGACTCGTCCCCGCAGAGGCCGCCGCCAACGCTGACTGCCGTCATCGACGGCGAAGGCCTCGACCACCCGGCCCCGGGAACCAACCACAACCAGGCCTCCGGCGACGGCGGCGCTGGAACGATAGGCCAGTCCATTCGCGGCTGGCTGGTGGTCCCACGCGACCTTCTTCGTGACGAAATTGATGGCAAAGAATCGTCCCCCCTCGGTCCCGAAGAAGACCCTCTGTCCGGCCACTGCAGGTGTCGTGCCAGTTGGGCCACCCAGCGGCACCTCTCCCACCGTCTGGCCTGAGTCGACCGCGATGATGTGGAGGCGGCCGTCGCAGCCCGCCAGAAACACCCGGTCTCCATCGGGGCTGGTGCCGACGGTTGGTGAGCAGCGGATCTGGTCGGCGATCTCGTGTGTCCAGACGGTCTGGCCATCGGCGAGTCGCAGGCACCGCAGGGTGGCGTCTTGCGATCCGACAAGCACCAGCGGAGGATGACGATCCGCCAGAATCGTTGGGCCACCAGAAATCTCACCGGTGGTTTCAACCGTCCAGGCAAGCCGGCCGCTGCTCTGGTCAAAGGCCCGGATCATGCCGAGGTCGTCACCAACCACCACCAGCGGAAGGTCCTCAACGGTTGAGACAGCTGCCGCGGATGGAAAGCCGGAGTCGGCCGAACGGTACTCCCAGACGGTTGCTCCTGTGTCGAGTGACAGGGCCAGAAAGCCACCATCGAGATCACCCAGATAGATCCGCCCCGCCGTAATCACGGGCGTGGCGGTGAACGAGCGGCCGTCAAAATGCCGTTGCCAATGCTCCCCAAGTGGCAACTGCATCGTCACGCTTGAGCGGCCCGTTCCAGCTGGCGTGCCGCGAAAGACCGGCCAGTCGCGGGGGCCGGCGGCAGCTTCGCCTGCCGGTTCAGCGGCAGCGATTGGCCCCAGCCAGCTCAGCAGCATGATCGCGACCAGCATCTGCAAGCTCGAGCCGTTCTCTGTTCGCGTGGGAACTGTGTCCCGGCTTGTGGAGGGATGGCGATGCTGCATTAGGGCATGACCTGCCTGTAAAGATCGGTGAAGTCGCCGGCGGTGCAGGGCCGCGGATTGAAGCTGCCGGTCCACTGCTGAGCCGCTGCGGCAGCCAGCCGATCGACATCGAGAGGTCTGGGGCTACCTACAAGGCAGGGCGGCAACGAGCAGTTCAGGCCGGCCCTTCTCAGTAACGCTTCGAGCCAGTCAGCAAGGCCGGCAGAACTGGCTGGAATACCTGCGGTGGCTGCGAGTTCGGCATAGCGGTCGCCAACGACTTCGGCGTTGAACCGGACGACCTCCGGCAGCATCAAGCCAACGGCCTGGCCGTGGGCGACGCCGTGCTCGGCTGTGAGTGGATTGGCCAGGGCGTGGGCCGCCCCGAGCATCGCGTTTTCGATCGCCAACCCGGCCCAGGCCGCGCCGAGTTGCACGCCTTCGCGGGCTGCGAGATCGGAGGCATCGTCGAGAACATTTGGCAAGTGATGGGCCAACAGCCGCCAGGCCTCACGGGAAAACAGCCGAGAAGCCGGACTGGCAGCCTTGCTCACGTAGCTTTCGATGGCGTGCGAAATGGCATCAATCCCCGTGAGGGCAGTCACTCGCGGGGGCTGCGTCACTGTGAGCAGTGGATCGAGGATGGCCACACGGAAGGCGGCAGCCGGATTTCCACAGGCTAGTTTTTCACCGGTCTCGGCATCGCTGATCAACGCGAATGATTGGGTCTCACTGCCGGTGCCGGCCGTGGTCGGGCAGCCGACTGACGGGAGGAGGGGTAGGTGTGCCGTGCCACGCCCCCGGTAGTCCCGCATCTGCCCACCGCAGCAAAGCAGAAAGTTGATGCCCTTCGCGCAGTCCATTGAACTGCCACCACCGAGGCCAACGATGAGATCAGGACGGAATCGCTGAGCGCAGGTGGTGCCCGCCTCAACCTGGGCCGTGGTCGGGTTCTCAGTAAAGCTGCTGAAGACCTCTGTCATGCAGCCAGCTTCTTCCAGGGCGGCCAGCCCCTTCTGCGTATGGCCTGCCGCGATTACCCCGGCATCGCTGACCACTAATACCCGGCTGCCGCCGAGTTCACCGGCCACCTCTCCAAGCTCTGTGATGCGGCCAGGACCGACCAGCAACCGGGTTGTCGCCCGAAAGCTGAAGGCTGTCTGGCCGGCCGCTGCAAAGGCATCCGTACCCATCGTTCAACCGGCTGCTGCCGCACCGGCTGTGAGGGGGCTGCCGCTGGCTGCGTTGATGTCAGCCAACTGAAGCGCTCGCGAGCGATACAGGAAGTCAATGATGTTGCCCTCGTGGGGCTGTAGCCAGTCAAGCTTGATTGTTGGCAACGGACCGAGGTTGAGCCGGTCGATGTGGGTGGCATTGATCAGGCTCTGGCGGAACGCCTCGTCCGCAGTGATCGCGGTGCCTACCAACGTCGGGCCGATCCGGTCAAGCATGGCTGCCTGCGGGCACTCAATCACGCTGGCGAACGGAAACATGTATTCGGCTCGGGCAATCTCCGGATCAGGAGAACTACAATGGGCGATGACCGGCCGCAGCCAGCCGCACCGCTCACCCTCGACGAACCGGGGACCGTGGGCCGCGGTGGCGTGGGAAACGCCCGGCTTGTCGAGCAGCCCCTCGATCTGTTCCCAGATCGCCTTGGCAGCTCCGGGGATGGTGAAGGCGGCGAGTGTCGCCTCGGGATCATCTGGTGGCTTGACCTCATGCGGGCCGAGCCGTTCGGCCAGGGCATCGGCGATCTCACGGGTGTGGCGGCTGGCGTAGATGGCTGAGCAGTTGATGCAACCGCGGCCACTGTTGGCGGCGATGCTTTCGGCCATCACGTCGAGGTAATCCTCCCAGTGATCGACGCAGTCGTCACCAAGCAGAATCTTGGAGAACCCAGGGCCGTGTACCTGGACGGCGGGGTTGCCCCGGTACTGCTCAACGGTCTTCGCCGAGCCAAAGATCATGCTGCGTCCGCAGTTGGCCATGATGGCCGAACCGACATCGGTCGGACCCGGATAGAGGCCGATGGCTTCGGCTGGGATGCCAGCTTCAATCATCGCCGCCGCCATCCGGTAGGGTGTCCAGGGTTCCTGGCCGCCAGGCTTGAGCAGCAGGCCGACCCCGAGGGCGACGACAGGTAGCCAGAGGGTGTGAACACCCGGTGAATTGCTCGGCAGCACGAGCCCGAGTACGGGTGACTGGGCCTGATAGCTGACGACCACATCGCGATGTTCAGTGCCGTAGCCCTTCCAGAGAATCTCCGGTGGCAGGCCCCGGGAGAGGGCGTCCAGCATCCGGTCCATGTTGGAGAGCACGAAGAGGTTCTTCTTCATGTTGGCCCGACAGAGGCTCTCCGGCAGCCCGGTCGTGGCCGACTGCTGCCGCACAAAGTCATCAGGCGTCTGCGGCACCCCGCCAACCTCGACAGTGCCCAGGGCATAGAGGTTGCCCGCGGTCTGCAGCCGTTCGACGATTTCCTCCGGATCAAATTTCAGCAACGCCTGCCGGGCCTGAGCTGCCTTGCGGAGGTCGCGTCCGACGATTGCCCCGCCCACCTGGCTGACCTCTGCGACAGGCTCGCCGGTCAGGAAGTGGACCAGCTGGTTGCGTTCGAGCGACTCGTAGGGCTTGCCAAAGCGAAAGGCGGTGAGATGCATGGTTGATCCTTCTTTAGTGACAACGAGGGAATGTCATACCCCCGTAGGATTTTACGGAATGCCGAAAAGTCTGGCCCGCTGGGTGGGTGAGACGGAGTGAATGACCACGCAGGCATGAAGGCCGCGAAGAAGAAACCACTGAATCGGTCAATCGGTGGCATGCAACTCAGTAGACGCCCACGGTTGTGGCAGTCGCCAGTTTGTGAAAGGGCCGCACTCCGCTAACGCCGTCCCAGGGATATTTGACGTAGGGCCGTTCCCGTTCGCCCTCATCCCGTTCCAGGAAGCCCGGCACGAAAGTCTCTTTGGTCAGCGTGGTGAGTTTCACCCGGCCGGTGCCGCCGTAGGGCACCACGCTGTTGGTGTCATCAAAATCAACCAGCTCGATGACCGCCCGGGGCTGCGGGCTGTAGTAGGCGATCGTGTAGCCATCCTCCGGCACGACCGGCCGTGAGGCGGCCAGGCCCATCAGGGTGTTGCCATACGTCGGGGTCATGTAGGCGCCGTCAAGCAGCTCTTCGACCGCGAACCGGGTCCACTGTGGGGTGAACTCGGTGCCGCCAGAAAAAATGCCGGTGATCCCGACCTCATGGATGGTGGTTCCCTTCTTCTCCAGGGCCAAGGCCAGTGATTCAAGCAGCTTGGGCGTCGTGAACATGCAGCGGATATCGTGTCCCGCCTCGAGAATGGTGATCGCCTGATCGATGCAGTGTTGCTTGTAGGCTTCCAGATGCTCCATCCAGCCTTTCTGAATCAGCTTGATCACCCAGCGGGGGTCGAGGTCGATGCAGAAGCAAATGCCACCGCGGAACTGGGCGAGATGTTCGATCGATAGCCGCAGGCGGCGGGGTCCGGAGGGGCCGAGCATCAGCCAGTTGGCACCCTTGGGAAAATGCTCCTCCGGAAGGGTTGCGCTGAATTCTTCGTAGTCGGTACGAAAGTCGCGGAGGTTGACCCGTGACTTTGGTGTGCCGGTCGTGCCGCCGGTCTCGAAGACATAGGCTGGCTGGCCGGCGAAACCCTTGGGAATCCAGCGGGTCACCGGTCCACCCCGTAGCCACTCATCCTCAAATGGCGGAAACTTCTTCAGGTCGTCGAAGCAACGGACGTCCTTGATCGGATCGAATGGAAGGCCCTCGGCATACTCCAGCCAAAAGGGTGAGCCGGTTGAGGGATGAAAATGCCAAGCCATCATCTCAACAGTGTGGGCGTCGAGTTGCTCCCGGCTGCGGGCGATACTCTGCTCGTCCGCCAATTCGAAGACGGCGGGTTTCTCAGCAGCTGTTTCGGTTGTCATCGGCATTTGCTCCGGCTGAAAGGTGGCTGGTGGGTGATGAGAGGTGGAGGGGCAGTGTCAGGAAAGTAGTAGCCCACAACGATGCTGCTGGCTAGCTGCCGGAGGGTTTTTCGTCCGGCATGGCCAACTGGCTGAGCAGCTGCATGACGCCGTTGAAATGGGCCAGCCGGGGACCATACCGGTCAATAAACTCACCCAAGGCGTAGTCGCTGTCGGTGAAGTCTTCGGCACTTTCTGCCGCCTCTTCGGCGAGGCCGGTCAGAAAATCGGTATGAACGCGCGACAGGCCCTCGGCGGCCCGCCGGCAGGCCCGGGCCACGGTCGGGTTGTTTTCCCGCCAGGCTTTCAGTTCGGCTGCCCGCTGCCGCTGCTGCAGCGACACGTGCTTGAGCACTTCGCCGAGGATCTCACAGGACTTTTTCTGTACAGCCAGCATCTCGCGGAGCAGGGCCATCGTTTCATCACCACCTCCGACGCTGCCTGCCGCCGGCAGTGCCGAAGCAGGCTCGTTGGTTGACGTGATATCAATCTGAGTGCAGTGGGATGGGAGGTCGGGCATGCAACATGAAAACCGTAAGGACACGTCTGGGGCCGACAGGCTCGGCCGAAAAGCTCCTCGATCGTACCGGGAGCCTGCCCGTCCTCCAAGAAAGTTGATGGAAAGCCCCCGCACAACCGCTACAGCCCGACCAGCTGGAACCGGCTGGGCGCGGTGGCCGGCCACTCATTCAAGAGTCATCAGGGTCTTCCCGATGGAGGGATTCGGCGGAGGACCGATGCCAGTGGGGCGGGCGGCACCGCAGGCACCCCAGGAAAACTTTCATGGTGAGTGGCAGGGAGGATGCGCCAGCTACTGGCGTGTTTGGGTTTTTGACGGTCCGGGACGCGGCTGGGGCCGGCACTTTTGGCGGATATCTGCTGGTGGACCTATCAGGCCGGCCTCTGGAATTCCACTGCACGGCACCGGTGCGTGTCACCCGGGCCCAAGAGATTCTCTATGGCGCGACCCTCGCCCGACAGCTGCATGGAGAGCAGATCGGCGGTCCCCTCCTGAAGGCCACGGCCGTCAAACCGGTCGTCGTGCTGACTGACCGCGACTCGCTGCTGCATGCCCGCTCGCATACCCCCAGCCCCGTGGCGGTGGTTCGTCGTGGTGCCGAGTCGCTGGTCGGCAGGGATTCAAGCGACCTGGTATTTGGCGGGTTTGCCGTGCAGCTTCATGGAGACGATGCGGACCGGCTGGAAGCGGTACGGCCCCAGCTGACGGCGTTGGCCGACAGCATCGAACTGGTTGAGCCATTTGAACGAATCCAGGCCGCCATCGAGGAGGCTCAGCGGCACTCGTGACGCCAGAATCGGCCCTTTCCACCACCGATCAGACGATGCTCGCACTGCCAACCACACGGGTGGCCTCAGTGAAGCAGCCGGCCCTGCCGGTCGCTCAGACGCTTCGTCTGCCGGTGGCGATGTCGCAGGGGCCGGTCGTTTCAGTGCCGCTGCTTACGAAACCGGTGACAGTTCTCAGCCACCACTTCAGCGGCGATGAACAGCCGGTGGCTCTCCCAAGCAGGCATTCCGCTGCCGGCAGCAGCCGTCCGTCCGGCCGCCCTCCAGCATCACGGCGAACAAGGGTTCAGCCGCCACAGGATGTCGTCAAGCTCGGTGAGCGACTCTTTTATCTGTTGCAGCCTGACCTTGAGACATTGCTGGCCGGCTGCCGGATTGGCTTTCCGCACGAGCCCTTTCCCTTTCAGCTTGATGGCATGGCCTTTCTGCTGCCTCGCGTCGGTGGCATTCTCGCCGACGAGATGGGCCTGGGAAAATCGATGCAGGCGATCTCGTCGTTGCGGCTGCTGATCCGTTCGGGGCAGGCCCGGCGGGTGCTGGTGGTCTGTCCGAAGGGGCTGGTCTCGAACTGGGCCCGTGAGCTGTCGGTCTGGGCTCCAGAGATTGTTGTTGCCATCGTTGAGGGCAGCCCCGACCGCCGTCGCTGGCAGTGGTCGCTGCCGGACGTGCCGGTGAAGATCGCCAACTATGAATCGGTGGTGCGTGATCGCGATCTCGTGGCTGAACTCGGCCTCAGCTTTGATCTGGTCGTGCTTGATGAGGCCCAGCGGATCAAGAACCGCTCCAGCCAGACCAATGAAGCGGTCTGCAGCCTGTCGCGCGGCCGGTCCTGGGCCCTGACCGGCACCCCCGTGGAGAACCGCTCGGAGGACCTGGTCGGTATCTTTGAGTTTGTCGCCCCCGGGCACGTCCATGACAAGATGTCGCCCAAGGCCCTTGGGGCGGCGGCTGCCGACTATGTGCTGCGGCGGACCAAAGACAAGGTGCTCGACGACATGCCTCCCCGGCTCGACCGCGACCAGCACATAGAGCTGTCTCCCGACCAGCGGGAGACCTACCGACGGGCCGAAGAGGAAGGGGTGCTGCGGCTGTCCGGCATGGGCCAGGAGGCGAGCATCCAGCATGTCTTTGAACTGGTGCTGCGGCTGAAGCAGATCTGCAACTTTGACACCGCCACCGGCAGCAGCGCGAAGCTTGACTGTCTGGCGGCAGAACTGGAAGAGGTGCAGTCCAGTGGCCGCAAGGCCCTCGTGTTCAGCCAGTGGGTCGAAACACTCGGCCGGCTGCGGGAGCGGCTCGGCCGCTTCGGACGTGATGACAAACAGCACTCGGTCCTGCTGCTTTCCTACGGGGCCGGTGCGGTCGGTCTCAACCTGCAATTCTCGCAGTATGTCTTCCTGTTCGACCGCTGGTGGAATCCGGCCATTGAAGATCAGGCAATCAACCGGGCTCACCGGATCGGTGCGGCTGGGGCGGTGACGGTGACCAGATTCTTGTCGGCAGGCACCATCGAAGAGCGGATCGACGAGGTGCTGGCCCGCAAGCGGAACCTCTCGGATGTCATCCTCTCACAGGCTGAACCGGCCGCCGGCAGTGGAATGTCGGCCGACGAGATCTTTTCACTCTTCGGCCTCACCGCCCCGCAGCAGGCAGCCCGCCGGGCGGCTTGACCCGGCTTGTTGTTGGTGAAAACGTCAGTGGTAGCAAAGGCTTGTGCCCCCCAAACAGACACGCGGCCACTGCTTTGCTCTTCCGCATTCGAAGTGCGACAATGGAGGGCTCGGCGAAAGGGATTGAATGGCCAGTCACTATGACTTCGACGTACTCGTGATAGGCGGCGGCCATGCCGGTGCCGAGGCGGCCGCTGCTGCCGCCCGGCTCGGGGCCCGCACCGCCTTGCTGACCGCCAACTGTGACACCGTCGGTCAGATGAGCTGCAATCCCGCCATTGGTGGCGTTGGGAAGGGGCAACTCGTCCGCGAGGTCGATGCCCTCGGTGGTCTGATGGGCCGGGCAATCGACGCCACCGGCATCCAGTACCGGGTGCTCAACCGCTCCAAAGGGCCGGCGATGCACGGCCCGCGGGCCCAGGCCGACAAGCGGCTGTACCAGCTGGAGATCAAGCACCTGGTCGAATCGACACCGAACCTGGTGCTACGGCAGGAAGTCATTGAAGGGCTGCGGTTTGAGCCGTTGTCCCAGGCTACCGCCGGGTCACCTTGCCGGCGGGTCACCGGAGTGGTCGCCCGAGGTGATGTTCAGTACCGGGCCGCCGCCGTGGTACTCACCACCGGCACCTTCCTCCAGGCCGTGATGCACACCGGCGAGGCCCAGACCCCGGGGGGGCGGGCCGGAGAAGGAACCACTGCAGGGGTGAGCCGGTCGCTAGCCGACCTCGGCTTTCGGCTCGAACGGTTCAAAACCGGCACGCCCTGTCGGCTGCACGGCGGCACGATCGACTATGCCGAATTGCAGGAACAGCCGGGGGATACCATCCCGCAGCCCTTCTCATTTCTGACTGATAGCATCGACCGCGATCAGCTGCCCTGCTGGATCACCCGGACCACGCCCGCCATTCACGAGCTCATCCGGGCCAACCTGCACCGGGCGCCGATGTACAGCGGCCAGATCAACTCACAGGGGCCGCGGTATTGCCCGAGTATCGAAGACAAGATCGTCCGCTTCGCCGACAAGGAGAGCCACCAGCTGTTCCTCGAGCCGGAGGGCAGACGGACCCACGAGGTCTACGTCAACGGTATCTCGACCAGCCTGCCGCGGGATGTGCAGGACGCGATGGTGCGGATGGTGCCAGGGCTTGCGCGGGCCGAGATCATGCGGTATGGCTATGCGGTTGAATACGACTACGCCCCGCCCGACCAGCTTTCCCCCAGCCTCGAAAGCAAGCCGGTGGCGGGGCTGTTTCTGGCCGGCCAGATCAACGGCACCACCGGCTATGAAGAGGCGGCGGCCCAAGGGCTCATTGCCGGGACCAACGCCGCGCTGCAACTGCGGGGCGAAGAGCCGCTGGTGCTCAGCCGCGAGCAGTCGTACATCGGCGTGCTGATCGACGACCTCGTCACCTGCGGTGTTGATGAGCCCTATCGCATGTTCACCAGCCGGGCTGAGCATCGGCTGGCCCTGCGGCATGACAATGCCGACCGGCGGCTCACGCCGATTGCCGAGCGGCTGGGGCTGGCCGAACCCGAACGGGCTCAGCGGCTGGCCCGTAAGACCGCGGCGATCGAAGCGACGCTGGCGAGGCTGGCCGACCATCGCGTTGATGGGGTGACGCTGGCCGACCGGCTCAAGCGGCCGGAAGTTGGCTGGGCCGAATGCGTTGCCGCGCTGCCGGAACTGGCTGCGGTCGCCGCCGAGGTGGCCGGTCAGATTGAAACCGACATCCGCTACGCCGGCTATCTGAAGGTCGAGCAGCAGCGGATCGAGCGGCGACGGGAACATGGCGAGCGACCGATTCCCGAGGGCTTCGACTACGGTGGCATCTTGCACTTACGGGCAGAAGCCCGGGAAAAGCTCGAACGCATCCGTCCCCGCACGCTCGGTCAGGCCGGCCGGGTCAGCGGCATCACTCCGGCCGACCTCGCCCTGCTGTTGGTCCACCTTGAACGGTGAGGGCTTGAATGAAGGCTTCTTCGGGGTTTTTCAGAGGCTGTTTTCGACGCGTTGGGGCGATCCCATGCCATCTCGCTGGACGTTCGCTTCGGGCGTCCTGCCCTCCACTCACTCGACGGAAACCTCGCTTCGTCATCCCGGCTACGCTCATTTTCCAACGCCGCTTGATCGGCATGGGCCCGCCCCTCACAAGTCCACGAAAAACCCCATGAAAATCGTCCAGATCACCGCTGGGGCAGGGGGCAGGCTTTGTGGCAGTTGTCTGCATGACAACACGCTGGTGCGGGCGCTGCGGCAGCGGGGCCGGGACGCGATCCTGCTGCCGGCCTACGTGCCGACCACGACTGACGAAGAGAACGTTGCTGAGCCAACGGTCGTGATGGGGGGCATCAATGTCTTTTTGCAGCAATCGTTGCCGCTGTTTCGCCACACGCCCCGTTGGCTCGATCGGCTGTTTGATCAGCCTGCGCTCCTGCGGTGGCTTTCCAGCCGCACCGGCGACACCCGGCCGGCAGACCTTGGCCCACTAACGGTTTCAAGCCTACGGGGTGAGCAGGGCCATCAGCGGAAGGAGGTCGAGCGGCTGGCCCGCTGGCTGGCCCGCGAGGTCCGGCCTGATGTCGTCCATCTCTCCAATGCCCTGCTGCTCGGGCTGGCCCGCCGCATTCGTGAGACCACCGGGGCGGCGATTGTCGCCAACCTGTCGGGAGAGGACCTGTTTATTGATCAGCTGCCCGAGCCTGACCGGACTGCTGTTTTCGAACTGCTGGTCGAGCGGGCGGCTGATGTCGATCGGTTTGTCGCCCTCAATACCGCCTATGCCGAGCGAATGGCCGGCATGCTGGCCTGTGAACGCGATCGGATCGTGGTCATTCCGCACGGCATCGACCCATCCGGCTTTCCGGCTGAACCGCCCAATCTGGCGGACCGCCGGGCTGCTCGCGGCGATCGGTACGTGCTCGGTTTTCTGGCTCGGGCCTGCCGTGAGAAGGGGCTCGATCAGGCAATTCTGGCGGTGGCGCAGCTCGTGGAGCAGGGCCATGACGTCGAACTGCTTGCTGCCGGGGCCACGGTGCCCGCCGAGGCGGCCTATCTCGCTGGCTGCCTGGCACTGGCCGCTGAACGTGGCATCGCCGAACGGGTTCGCTGGCTGGGCCAGATCGACCGGGCGGGCAAGCTGCAGCTTTTTGATGCAATCGATGTCTTCCTGATGCCGACACCGGTGCCTGAGGCCAAAGGGATTCCGGTCATCGAGGCGCTCGCCGCCGGGGTGCCGGTGGTGGCTTCAGCTGCCGGGGCCTTTCCCGAGTTGCTCGGGAGCGGTTCGGGCCAACCGGCTGGCCTGACCCACCGGCCTGGTGACCCTGCTGACCTCGCCAGAACTGTGGCTGCTTTGCTCAGCGACCCCGCCGGGGCCCAGTCGCTGGCGACCGCTGGCCACGGCCGCGCCCGTGAGCGTCACCGCGCCGAGCAGATGGCCGCTGCCCATGAGCAGCTCTACGAGCGGGTTCGGGTCGAGGCAGTGTCTCAGCCTTAGCCTGTCCGGTCGCTTCCGCTCCCGGCTTCCTGCCGGGACGTACGCATCCTCTGGTGATCCTTGGCAGCATTCTGCCGCCAGGTGGAGCTTGGGTGGTACGGATAATGGAAGCCACCAGGCGGCAGTTGGCGGATCACCACGGCAGGTTACCGCGGCGCTACTCCGCGTCGCGACGAACTTCAGTCTCTGCTTGCTTGACCTCCGGGAACAGCAGCGAGGCGGCAACGCTCGTGCCGATCAACACAATGATCACCAGCAGTGACGCCCAGGGCGGCACCAGGTGGCCCTCGGCGTGGGCGTCCCAGCCGCCGAGTTCCGCCATCCATTCGCTGTGACGGGCCGCTTCGGCAATCATCTTGCCGCCGACAAACACGAGCACTGCCGAGAGCCCGTAGTTGAGGAATCGAAACAGGTCCATGACCCCGGCCAGCAGAAAATAGAGTGCCCGCAGACCGAGGATGGCAAAGACATTCGAGGTGAAGACGACGAAGCGAAAATAGTGGGCGTTCTGGTCGACCACGCCGAAGATCGCCGGCACGCTATCGACGGCGAAGAGAACGTCGGTGCTTTCCACCACCAGCAGCACGAGGAACAGCGGCGTTGCCACCCAGCGGCTCTCTTCTTTGACGAAAAACTTGTCACCGGCCGGCTTGTTGGTCACCGGGATGAATCGCCGGAAGAACTTCAGCAAGAAGTTGTCCTCCGGATGTACGTCTTCGCTGGAAAAGGCGAGTTTCAGCCCGGTGTAGACGAGGAAGCCACCGAAGAGCCAGAGGATCCAGTGAAACCGCTCGACCAGTTCGGCCCCTACCAGAACGAAGGTCAGCCGCATCAGCACCGCTCCCAGGATGCCCCAAAACAGCACCCGATACTGATACTTCAGCGGCACGCCGAAATAGCCGAAGACCACCGCGAAGACAAAGACGTTGTCCATCGACAACGACCACTCAACCAGGTAGCCGGTGAGGAACTCAATCGCCGCGGCACTGCCCAGCCACCACCAGATGAGACCGTTGAACGACAGGGCAAGTGTTGACCAGATGCAGGTCCAGAAGGCACTCTCCGACAGGGACGGTTCGTGCGAGTGCTTATGGAAGACCAGTAGGTCGAGAGCCAACAGCACGGTGACGAAGATGGCAAATGCCACCCAGTGACTTGCCTGAATCGGTCCTTCGGCAACCGTCGCTGCGGTCGCGCCGGCGGCTGCCAATAGCCCCGTGCCGGTGGTGCCTGCCAGGGCAGTGGTGCCGACGAGGATGGAGGTGAACAGGTTGGCCAGGGCGACCATGAGATCCTTTCGGTCGGGAATGCGGCGGGCGTTACCAGCGGAAATCTATTCAAGTGGCCCACGTTCGACCATGGGGCGTCGTCAGGGCCCCTCAGTAGTCAGCCCGCGGACGAGGCTGGCGGTCATCGCCTTGAAAACATGGTGCAGCTGCTGCCAATCCCGATCTTCAGCCTGGCAGAAGATCGCATAGCAGGCGGTGGGTAGTTCCAGACAGCGGAACACCGCGGTGTTGGTCAGGTCGAGGCAGGAAAAGTTGATGTCGGCCCCAGCCAGACGCTGGCCAAACACCGTTTCGGTCACCGGTTCACTTTCCAGATCCGGATATTCCTTCCGCAACTGCGTGGCCGCTGCCTCTGCCAACGCCGTCGGATCACTGCCGACCGGCTGCCGAGAGAGTGACCAGAAAGCGCCGTCGGGGGCAGTAACACTGACCTGAAGGCCGGCCTCGGGTGAGCCTTCCACCTCGACCGTCCAGTTGTCGGGGTATTCGAACTGAACCTCTTCGCGGTGGAACTTCATGACTGGAAGCGCGGGGGGCGGTGGGGAACCAGGCAAAGTGGGCGGTGGGATTCCGGCGGCAACCATTCCGGGCTGCCGGCGGCAGACAGCTGGACAGCAGCTGCCGGCTGCGGCTACTGTCCCGTCCCCCAATACCCTATCAAACCAGCTGGCAAAGCGGTTCCCGCCCGATGGCTCCTTCGCCTCGAAGCACTGCATTTCTCGGAGGCCTTGCCGGTCAGGCGGCCAATCTCGCCCTGCCGGTGGCGATGCTGCTGGCCATTCTGGTTGTGCTTGCGCCGGTTCCGGCCCCGGTAGTTGACCTGCTGTTGGCGGCCAATTTGACGGTCGCGGTACTGGCGCTGTTGGGGGCACTCGCCGCCCGCAGCCCGCTGGAGATGGCGGCCTTTCCCAGCTTTCTGCTGGCTGCCACGCTCGTCCGGTTGGTGCTCAACATCGCGACGACCCGGCTGATTTTGGCCGAGGCTGGTCGCGGTGGGCCGGCTGCAGCCGGTGAGGTCATTCAGGCCTTCAGCAGCTTTGTGGCAGCTGACAATCTGGTGGTTGGGGCAGTTGTCTTTGCGATCATTGCAGTGATTCAGTTTGCGGTGCTGACCGCCGGAGCCACTCGCACCAGTGAAGTGGCGGCCCGGTTCACCCTCGACGGCCTACCCGGCCGCCAGGCAGCGATCGATGCCGAGGTGGCCGCTGGCGGGCTAACTCAGGATCAGGCCAGGAGCTTGCGGTCCGACCTGCAACGCCAGGCCGAGTTCTACGCCAGCATGGATGGTGCCAGCCGGTTCGTCCGGGGCGAGGCGGTGGCCAGCGTCGTGATCGTGCTGGTGAATCTTGTCGGAGGATTTGCCATCGGCATGGGCCAGCTTGGCCTCCCCGCCACTGACGCGGCGGGGCTCTACGCCCGACTGACCATCGGCGACGGCCTGGCGTCGGCCGTTCCTTCACTGCTGGTCTCGGTGGCGACCGGCCTGCTGTTGTCGCGGTCAACCACCAGTCAGAACCTTCCAGTGGAGCTTGGCCGGCAGCTCTTTGCCCGGCCCGTCATGTTGCTGGTAACGGCGGCGTTCTTGGGGCTGCTGGCCCTCTCGGATCTACCGACACTGCCACTGGCCGTGATGGCCGGAGGAGTGCTGGTGACGGCCTGGCTGGTGCAGACCACCGGCAAGCGGAATGGCAAGGGGCCGCTGGCCGGCGGTGGCCCGTCGCGGGCGGCAAAGGCCGCCCCGATCGATGCCATCCTGGGCCGAAACCGTCTGACGGTGCGGTTGGGACGGGAGCTTGTCAGCTTGGCAGCGGGTGAGCAGCCATCGTTACCGGTGGCGGTGGAGGGCCTGCGAGCCCGGTTGGTCGAATCCCTGGGCCTGCTCGTTCCGGCGATGACCTTTCAGGATGATCCAGCCCTGCCGCCGCGTGCCTGGACACTCGATCTCGACGGAGAGCCAATTCTTGAGGCAGATCTGCCGTTTGGCCGCCAGCTGTTGGTTCCTGCAGCGGCTGATGCCATCACCCGGCAACGCTGGCAACGCGATCCGGCTGGCACGATTCTTCTCACCGACCGACCAGCCCGCTGGGGCAGCCCGGCTGAGGCAGATGAGGTGGCGACCCGGGGCGGGGAGACGTTCGCCGCTGCTGCCGCGGTTGCCCGGTTGCTGGAGGATGCTCTTTTGCGGCATGCCGATCGGCTCCTCTCCCGCGACCAGACCGCCCGGATGCTCGAATCGCTGCGGGCCACTGAACCGGCGGTGGTTGAGCAGACCGTGCCTGCGGTGGTGAGTGTCGCAACGGTCCAGCGGACACTGCAGTATCTGCTGCGCGACGGCGTGCCGATCAAGCCACTGGCGGGACTACTTGAGACGCTGGCCGACCATGCCGCTCAGACCAATGAGCCGGGGCAGCTCGCTGAATACCTGCGGCGGCAGCTTGCCGGGACCATCATTCGCCGTCTTCGGGGCCCCAGCGGCCAGCTGGCATTGATCAGGCTGACACCAGCCGCCGTCCAGCGGCTGGCGGGCCGGGCCGATGAGGCGGCTGAGCGGCTGGCGGCTGAGCGGCTGATCGCTGATCTGCGGCGTGCGGTGCGGCCCCTCCGGGAACGTGGTCGCCCCTGTGCGATTGTGGTCACGGCTGATCGGCTGGCCGTGGCCGAGCGGCTGCGGGCTGCGGGCATCACCGTGCCGGTGCTGGCTGAGCACGAGCTGGCCGGGCAGCCAGGGCTCGAGGCGTTCGCCCTTGTGAGTGGTGACGAGGGTTCAGGCCCGACCCAGAGCCGTGCTGCCTGACCGCTCTGGACGGAGTTCAAGCAGGATCAGTCGAACGAAACCCTCCGGAATCGGCTCATCGAAATCTACCTGCCGCTGGTGCGGTATAACGCCGAGCGGATCTGGTCGCGGCTGCCTGACGGGGTTGAACTGGATGACCTCAGCTCGTCCGGCACCTTCGGGCTGATGGACGCGATCGATGCCTTCGACATGGAGCGGGGGGTGAAGTTCGAGACCTACTGCGTGCCACGGATCCGCGGGGCCATGCTCGACGAACTTCGAACAATGGACTGGGTGCCCCGGCTGGTCCGTAGCAAGGCCAGCAAGCTCAACGAGGCGATCAAGACGCTTGAGGCCCGTCTGGGCCGCGCCCCTGCTGACGCCGAAGTGGCCGCACACATGGAGCTTTCTCCCGAGGAGTTCGAAAAACTGCTCGTCGAGGCCAATGCCGTCAGCCTCGTCAGTCTGAACAAAAAGTGGTGCGAGACCGACAGCTCGAAGGACGTCCGCGAGATCGACATTCTGGAGGACAAGAAGGGTGAGGACCCGACCCGCCGGATCCAAAAGAATGACCTCATGCGGCTGGTCACACGAGGCCTCAACCGCAACGAGCGGCTGATCATCATCCTGTACTACTACGAAGAACTGACGATGAAGGAGATCGGCGCCACGCTCGATCTTTCGGAGAGCCGGGTCAGCCAGATGCACTCGGCCATCGTGGAGCGGCTGCAGAATCAGTTGGTGCCGCGACGACGAGAGTTTGCCGCCTGACCAACGGTGGTCTGGGCAAGCTGGTGCGGCTGTGGTGATTGGCCGGACGGCTGGAAAAAAAGTCTCAAGTTTGTGTCGACGGTTTGACGATAAGAATAGACTGGTGTGGTGAGAGTCGCGATGAGAATCGCGACGGCTAAGTAAACCGGATCGTCACGGACGGCATCCGGGGACCATCCTGAAGGGGCCGGAGAAGAGCAGACTCGACGAGTTTCAACGAACCATTCAACTCGCTCTCGCGTAGGGCTTGCGGAGGGGAAAGGGAACTCGATCCACGGACTGCAAGGAGTGCAACCATGAATATTTTCAGCGTCAGTTCAATGCAGGGTGCGGCGTCGGTTGGCGGCGTCAAGGGCGTTGAGTCAACCGCGGCTACCGGCAGGACAGCAGCGGAAGGGCTTGGCAGCGTCAATGACGGCGTATCGCTGTCGGTCGATGCCGTACAGGCAGCCTCGTCGGCCTCGGACATTCGCCTCGATCGCGTCAATGCCATCAAGGCGGCCATTGCCGATGGCAGCTACGAGACGCCCGAAAAGCTCGACATTGCCCTCGATCGGCTGCTCGATCGACTGTCGTAAATAATGGCTCTGAAGCACTAGTTGGCTGTTGCCGGCTGTGCCGATGAAAACAATTGCCGCGGCCTCGGTTCCAGGTGAATCGGGGCCGCGTTGCGTTTGCGAAGGCAGACTGCGTTCCGCAGTCTGCTAAACTGAAGGAGATGTCGACCTCCGCTGACTTTTCGCTTGGCACCGTCACCACGGCTCTGACGCCGCAGGAACGCTTTACCGAGTTCATGCAGGCTCGGGGCAAGCGAATTACCCGTCAGCGGCAGATGATTGTCGACCATGTCACGGCTCGCCACGAGCACTTCGATGCCGAACAGTTATTGGCTGAACTCCAGCGGACGCCAGCTGGCAGCCGGGCGAGTCGGCCAACGGTCTACCGCACCCTCAGCGAAATGGTTGAGGCCGGGCTGCTCAAGAAGATGGTTCTGGATGGTCGGGCCGTCTATGAGCACGACTATGGCTATCCCCAGCACGACCACCTCTACTGCACCGGTTGCCAGAAGCTGATTGAGTTTTCCAGCGACGAACTGTTGCAGCTTCGTAACGCTGTGGCGGCCACCCACCAGTTTCGGCCACAGGGCCACCGGTTG
>RFVE01000240.1 GCA_009922585.1 Planctomycetia bacterium | reverse complement strand
GCATACGATCGTCGCCAACGTCGACCAGGTCTTCATTGTTGGGAGTGCCGCCGAACCCGACCTCAAGCCCGGACTGATCGACCGACTGATTGTTGCCGCCGAGGCGGCTGGCATCCGACCGGTGATCTGCATCAACAAGGCCGACCTCGTCGACTCAGCCAGCCTGATTCCCCTCGCTGGCGTCTATGCCCGCATGGGCTATGCCACCGTGCTCTGTTCAACCCGAACCGGCCTGGGAATGCAGCGACTGCGGGCGGAACTTCCCGACCGGGTCACCGCCGTCATTGGCCAGAGCGGGGTCGGTAAATCATCACTCCTCAATTGGCTGGAACCGCAACTGGCCTTACCAGTGGGCGATGTCAGCCGTGACAACGATAAGGGGAGGCATACCACCACTGTGGCGCGATTGCTGCCGCACTCACACGGCGGCAGCTTCGTCGATACGCCAGGCGTACGGCAGTTCCAGCTCTGGGAGACGGTACCGGCTGAGGTGCCGGCCGCCTTCCGTGACCTTCGGCCGCTGGCCAACCACTGCCGCTTTCCCGATTGCAGCCATTCGCATGAAGCTGATTGCGCCGTCAAGGATGCTGTTGCTGATGGCCTCCTTGACACCCGGCGATGGGAAAGCTGCTGCCACCTCACCGCCGGGGCGGAGGATACCGCCGCGTGAGCCTGCCCGAGCGAACGACCGGCGTTGAGGCCGAGCCGACGGTGCTTGTCGGCGTCTATCTCAGCCCCCCCGCAGATCCGTCCGACCCACTGGCGGAATTGTCGGGCCTGGCCACGACAGCCGGGGCTCATGTCGTGGCCGAATTGACCCAGCGACGGCATGAACCAGACCAACGGACTTATCTCGGGCGGGGCAAGCTGGTTGAACTGACGGCCCTTGTCGAGCACTATGACGCCGACGTCGTCATGTTCGACAACGACCTTTCGCCGGCCCAGACCCGCAATCTCGAACGCGAACTCGGTTGTAAAGTACTCGATCGGTCTGAGGTGATCCTCGATATCTTCGCCGCCCGAGCCCGCACCTATGAGGCCCGACTGGCTGTTGAACTGGCCCAACTGGAATATTCCCTGCCACGTCTGAAACGGATGTGGACCCATCTCTCGCGGCTGAAGATGGGCATCGGCATGCGAGGGCCGGGCGAGAAGCAGCTGGAGGTTGACCGGCGGCTGGTTGAGAAGCGAATCCACGATCTGAAACTGGAACTTGCCACCATCCACGCCCGCCGCGAGCGACAGGTGGCCGCCCGGCAGGAACAGATGACGGTCTCGCTGGTCGGCTACACCAACGCCGGCAAGAGCACACTGCTCAACGCCCTGACTGCCGCTGGCGTCCTCGCCGAGGACAAACTCTTCGCCACCCTCGACACCCGGACCCGCCGCTGGAAGCTTCCCAGCTGGGGACCTGTGCTGCTCAGTGATACCGTCGGGTTTATCCGCGACCTGCCGCACCGGCTGATCGCCAGCTTCAAAGCAACGCTTGAAGAAACCCGGCAGGCCGACCTGCTGCTGCACGTGGCTGACGCCTCAAGCCCATTGGTCGAGCAGCAGATTGCCGCGGTCAACGGGGTACTGGAGGAACTTGGTGTCGATATGAAGGACACCCTGCTGGTGCTCAACAAGGTTGATGCGGTCACCGATCGGGTGAGCCGTCAGCGGCTACTTGCCCGCCACCCTCACGCCGTCTGCATCTCAGCCAAGTCGGGCGAAGGGCTCGACCAGCTTGCTGAAGCTGCCAGCGCAGCACTTGGCCGTAGCTTTCGTGACGTCGACGTTGAAACGGACGCCGGTAATGGCCGGTTGCTTGCCTGGCTGGCTGCCCACGGCGAGATCCTCTCCCGGCAGTTCGGGGAAGATCGAATGACCATCCACTGCCGAGTTCCGCAGTCGGTGTTGGGCCGAATCAATTCCGCTGAGGCAACGGTTCGGGATCATGCTTCGACATCTTCAACGGTGGCATCACCTGACCACCCACCTTCCGCACCAGCGGCGGAAGCTTCATCAATCTCCCCACTGACGGAAGCTTCCTGAGGTGTTGCATTTCCAGCGACGTCAGCTTGCCGGGCTGCGGGGCATCCTGACGGGTGGCTCGTCAGGGGTTGGTCGGGCGGTGGCCATCGCCCTCGCCGAGGCGGGTGTCGACCTCGTCATCACCGGCCGCCGCGAGCAGCGGCTCCTTGCGGTCGCTGAAGCAGCGGCCGAAGCTCCGGGCCGACTGCTACCACTGGCTGGTGACATCACTGCTGCCGACTTTCGGCGGCGGCTGGTGGAGCATGCCACCGCTGAGTTGGGCGGCCTCGACCTGGTTGTGGCTGCCGCCGGATCAGGTGCAATCGGTCCTTTCGTCCAAGCTTCGCCCAAGGTGCTTCGGGAAATCTTCGACGTCGATTTCTTCGCACCGGCGGAACTGGTTCGACTGTCGCTGCCATTGCTGGCTGCAGGCCGGACGCCTGCCGTGGTTCTTGTTGGATCAATTCTGGGACTCCACCCACTGCCACTTCACGCCGAATATTCTGCGGCCAAGGCCGCCCTGCATGGCCTGGCGACCGCCCTCCGACCGGAGCTGGCCGACGAGGGAATTGGCCTGTTGCTGGCAGTCCTCGGCCCGACTGAATCCGAGTTCTGGGACAACCTGCTCACAGGCCAGCGGCCCGGCTGGTCACAGGGTCGTCCACTTTCGGCGGAGGCCACAGCCTCCGCAATCGTCCGGGCCCTTGGAGCCGGACGACAGACAGTCCACCCCGGCTGGCGGGCCAAGGCCTTCGCCGGCCTGGCCCGCTTCTGCCCAGCGGTGATCGACTGGACGATCAGACGGAAGCGTCAAGCTCCTCGCCGATCGTGAGGAGATCCTCAGCGTCAAGCCAGTGATCATTTGCGGTGAACAGCCGGGCAATGGCAGCCCGATGGATTTTCATCTTGGTGCCACCAACCCCAAGAGCACCGTAGACGGTCAGGCCGCCGATCGTGCGGGCCTTATCGGTCGGCTCAATCCCCGCGACACCGGCAGGCGGAACGGCATTGAGGTCGATGCAGACTTTGCAGGAGGAGGCTTTGCCGAACTGCTCGTCTGAGAGGAGCTGCACGCCGGCTGCGCCGGCGGCGATGATCAGATCGGCTGAGCCGAGCAGTGCTGGCAGCTCATCGTTGGCCGCTGGAGTGACAGCGGCAGCGGGCTGCCGAGCCTCGATCGCTGCACAGCAGGCGGCCGCGCGGTCGGCAGAGCGTGAAACGAGAGTCACCCGAACCCCTTTGCCGGCGAGCAGCCGGCCGGCCCGTTGCCCGACCGGCCCCGTGCCCCCGAGCACGACGGCCTGCAACGTGCTGGCTGCTGTTGGGTCAGCCAGCGGCAGATGCCGCGCAGCCGCGACAACGGCAGCGGCGGCAGTTGTGTTGGCGCCGGCAGGGTCGACCAGCACGCTGACCCGCACCGGACCAAAGAAAGTCTTTTTCACCTGCTCGGCAACCGCTTCGACCGCCGGGACGTTGGAGCCTCCGAGAAAAATAGCGGTCGCAGCAAGGTCCGCGCCGCCGCGGGTGAACATCGCGCCGTGTACTAGCGGGGTAACCGTCGCTGGCTTCACGTCAGCATGCCGCAGCAGGACCTCGGCCCCTGCATCGACGGCCACGATGGCGTCAAAGGGACACGGCTGGGGATCGACATCGAGTTGCAGGAGGATTTTTTTCATTCAGTGGGTTTTGCTATTCGGAAGGCGGTCTGACCATCTCACGCTTCGGTGTTCTTTCTGGCAAAAAGGATGAGGGGCGTTGCCCATGCCAATCGAGCGGCGTTGGAAACTGAGCGTAGCCGGGATGGCGAAGCGAAGTTTCCGTCGAGTGAGTG
>RFVE01000239.1 GCA_009922585.1 Planctomycetia bacterium | reverse complement strand
CAGGCCCAGGGTTTCCGGAAAACCGTGCATGCAGTTGAAGTTCTGCACGGCGGCGCCGGCGGCACCCTTCACGAGGTTGTCGAGGCAGGAGATGAGCAGCAGCCGGCCGCGGACAGCCCGGGCGGTCAGATCGCAGAAGTTGGTGTCGACCGTATCTTTGGTGCCGGGCAGGTGGTCGACCAGCCGGACAAAACGCTCGTCACCGTAGGCTTCTCGCCAGATGGCGGTGACATGTTCCTCGGTGATGCCTGCGGTGGGGCGAACATAGATCGTGGCCAGGATGCCCCGGTCCATTGGCGCCAACTGCGGCGTAAAGATCACCTCCGGACGGGTCTCGGCATGCCGGGCAATAATCTGCTCGATCTCCGGCGTGTGCCGATGCCGGCCAACGTTGTATGGCGACAGGCTTTCGTTGCACTCTGGGAAGTGCGTCATCAACTTGGGTGTGCGGCCTGCGCCACTCACGCCACTTTTCGCATCGACAATGATGTCGTTCGGCTCAATCGCACCGGCCTTTACCAGAGGCGCGAGAGGCAGGATCGCGGCCGTGGCGTAGCAGCCTGGGTTGGCCACCAGGTTGGCCGATGTGATTTGGGCTCGAAAGAGTTCGGGCAGGCCGTAGACCACGGTGCCAAGTCGGTCCGGATCGACATGGCTCTGGCCATACCAGTCGGCGTAAGTGGTGGCGTCGTCCAGCCGGTAGTCGGCGCTGAGGTCAACCACCCGGCAGCCGGCCGCCAGCAGGTCAGGCACGACTGCGGCACTGGCACAGTGCGGCAGGCAGCAGAAGACGACATCAGCCCGGCGGCCGAGGGCGGCCGCATCAAGATCTTCCAGCGGCAGGTCGAGCCGGCCGACGAGGCTGGGGTGGACGCTCGACACCGGAGGATTGCCCTCCTGGCGGCTGGTGACTGCCACGATCTCCACCTCGGGATGCCGCAGCAGGTGCTTGATCGATTCCAGTGCGGTGTAGCCGGTGGCACCGAGGAGGGCGACTTTGATCACGGGCGAATGACTGTGGGCGAGGTGAGGGATATAAGCAGCAGGCGATGAGGCTCGAGCCGCTGCTTTGACCGAATATAGCAAAGTCGTGCCGGCCGCTAGGATTCTGCCCCGCTCTGCTGCCGCTGCTCAATCAGCCCGATCAACCAGCGGGCGACGGCTGTCTTTGTGCCCTTCCGGGTGCCGACGAGCCGGTGTTCCCGATCGTAGACACTGACCGCTGTGGAGGAGGCATTGAGAGCGGAAAGATCGTTGAGCACGATTAAGTCGCAGCGTTTGGCGGTTATTTTTTCAAGCGCCCGGGCAGGATTCCCGTCCGGCTCGAGGGCAAAGGCGACCATCCACTGGCCGGGACTTGCCCGCCGGGCCAGCGTGGCGATCACGTCGCGGGTCGGCTTGAGGCTGAGGTTCAGGCCCCGCTGCCGTGGCATTTTGCCAGCGACGCGGCTGACTGGTTCAAAGTCGCACGGGGCGGCGGTGGCAATCACGCCGGCCACCGAGGGCAGCCGTTCCAGGCATGCCTTCAGCATCTCACCGGTGGTGACAACCGGTACGACAGTGGCTTCCTTTGGGTAGCGGATGCTGACCGGGCCACTGACGACGGTGACCTGATGCCCGGCGGCGACCGCGGCCCGGGCGATTGCAGCAGCCATGCGGCCGCTGGAGGCATTGGTGAGATAGCGGACGTCGTCGAGATAGGCCCGAGTGGGGCCGGCCGTGATCAGAATGTGGGCCATGAACGGATGTCGGCAGTTCCTTCAGGAGTCGTTGGGTGTAAGTGCCGCCTCGATGGCGGCGGCAATGGTGTCGGGTTCGGCCATCCGGCCGCTGCCTGACTGCCGGCAGGAAAGCCAGCCTTCTTCGGGTGGGATGATGGTCAGGCCATCGCTGACCAGTTGCTGGACGTTCCGCTGCACGGCTGGCTTGGCCCACATGGCGGCGTTCATGGCGGGGGCGAGCAGCACTGGGCATTCCGCGCAGAGCAGAAGCGTCGAGAGCAGATCGTCAGCGATGCCCTGGGCGGCCTTGGCGAGGACATCGGCCGTGGCCGGGACGACGACAATCAGGTCGGCGCGTTGGGCGAGTTCGATGTGAGCTCCCAGAGGGAAGCGGCCGGGGTCAAAGCTTTTGGTTGCGACTGGTCGGCCGGTGAGGGCGGCGAAGGTGGCGACCCCGATGAACCGGCGGGCATTCACCGTCAGCAGGGCCGTGACCCCTGCCTGCCGCTGCACCAGGCTGCTCGTGAGTGCGGCGGTCTTGTAGGCGGCGATACCGCCACCGACAGCGACGACGATCTCACGGCCGGCGAGGGGGTCTGGCATAGAAAAGGGTGAGCTGCAAAGGACGGTAGAATACAAGCCTCCGACGTTCCAGAGAGTACGCAGTCTGTTTTCCCGCCGCAATTCTGAGCAGCTAACGATGCACGATCTGTGCTTCCATCAGGGCCCGGCTGTCCCCGGCAGCCTCAGGCCACTGGCCTTCGCGGGCTGCCTGCAAAATTGGTTTGAGCCAACTGAGTTGCCAGTCCCAGAAGCATCAAGCTCACTACCAACCGGGTCACAGGCCACTCCTGGCGTCGATCACTTCGCCCTCGTTCATGCTTGATGCAGCCGCGAAGACAAGCAGGTCGATTGAATCGGAAACAAACTTGACCGAAGCATCCCCCATGGCAACGGAGCCTCCGCCCGGGTGCTCGGAGTACATCTGTCCGACGTGGTAGGTGGGAAAGTTCACCGGGTGAATGATGGGGTTCCCAGTAATATCGAGCTCACCTCCGCTGGGGCCAGCGTGGACCAGCACCAGTGTGGCAGCTGCATCGGGACTGTTCTCCGGTGTTGAAAATGCTGGGTGGGTATAGCCTCCGGGGACCACCCCGACCCAGGTCTTCTCGCTGAGCGCAGAACTGTGTTCACCCAGAAAAATCGTGTGGCTCGTGCCATCGGTCACCTGCGTGATAGTAACCGCTGAGTTCCGATAGAAGGGGCCATCGGAAACCTTCGACACATCACCGTTGTGCACGACCGTTGCCGTGGTGTTCGTATAGATGTCGGTGAAAATGAGCCCTGACCCGCTTGCGCCACACTCACCCCAGCAAGACTCTTGACCGTGGCTGGCGACGTAGTGGGACCGACCAACGGTGATTGGGCCGGTGCCGTGAGTGACCTGGTTACCTGCCTGGTTGGTTACGACAAACGGAGTTCGTGGGCCCGTTGAACTCGGGCAGAGAAACGTTGGCAGCGTGCTTGCGACAGCCGCCGCGTTTGACGCGTTCCAAATCGGTGTTTTGAGGTCGATGCCATCAGCGACGGCGTTTTCTTCTAGGTGTGGCAGCAAGTGGGCTGCCCAGCCCCATCCGGGTGAGGCGTCCCAGGTGACGCTGTCGCGATCGGCAGGCGGTGGATTGTTGAGTGAATTTGAGGCATAGCCAGGAGGCAACCTGCGGCGGGCGGACTCGTAACTGTGGAGTGCGAGGGCGAGTTGCCGCAGGTTATTGCCGCACTGGCTGCCGCGGGCCGACTCGCGAGTTTGCTGCACGGCAGGTAGCAGGAGCCCCACCAACAGACCGATGATCGCAATGACGACCAGCAGTTCAATCAGGGTGAAACCGAGACGAACGGGAACCAATAGAAAGCGTTTCTCGGACACGAAGCCTCTTTTTGAATGCGCCCAAAAATTTTTTTGACGAATCAAAAACATGTTGCGAAACTGTAGCGACGTGTTGCAGCAAGTCAAGGACGGGGCCATGGCTGGCCCCGCAGCCGTAAAACCAGCCTCACCGAGCATGGATGCGAGGCCCGCGTAGCGGGGAAACCCTTGGCGTTCCCTCGCGGAGCCAAGGCTGCGGGGGCCATGGATGGCCCCGCAGCCGTAAAAC
>RFVE01000238.1 GCA_009922585.1 Planctomycetia bacterium | reverse complement strand
CCATCACCGGCGTGATTTCTCGCCGCACAAAGCGGGTCTCGAAAAAGCCGGTGCCCGCCTCGACCTTGCTGGCCCCCGCCCTACCTGGCCGGATCTGTTCGCCCCCGATCGTCACCGCCAGCTGACTGGCATCCCCCAGCAGATCGCGGCCCCGACCCAGCAGCACGCCGACTGCATCGGCGGTCGCCCGGCTGCCCGGCCAGCGGCTGGTCCGCTTCTGCTGCACCAGCCAGGCCTTCATCGCCTCGACCGACGCGGCATCGCCGGCTACCTCATCAAAGGCCTCGATCAACACCGACTGGGTCTCGATCGGCGCCGCCAGCCAGCTCCACCAAGCCGGATGCCGCTGCCGCCACCACATGCCCTGCCAGTTGGCCTCACCGCGGTCGGCGGTCTGCTCGCCCCGCGGGCCACCCACCGCCCGCTGCCGCAGGCTTTCGATGATCGAGCCGGCTGTCTTCCGCTCGCCGTTGCGAACAAGCGCAATCGCCAGCTGCCCCTGACTGCGGTTGTGGGAAAGCTCAGTCCAGCTCTGCCGGCCGACCTTGACGCACCAGGCATGGGCCTCGGCGGCACGGCCTTGCAGTGGCACGTCCTCAAGGAAGAAGCTGCGGGCATAGAGGGCAAAGACTCCCAGCGGCGTCAGCACTGGCTCAGCGGCCAGAGCCTCGTTGCCTGCCTCGCGAGCCCGGGCAGCCCGGCGTTCAGCCCACTCCTTCTCTTCGATCAGCCGCTGGTCGATCCAGGGGACCGCAGCAGTTGCCGCCGACACGTCAATCGCTACTCCGTTCGCTCGCAGCCGGCCAAAGCCAGCCACCACCGAGAGAGTGACCGAGTCGCAGGAGCGGCCCCCAGGGAACCAGGGCCAACCACCGTCAGGGTTCCGCAGGCTGTTGAGCCGGGCGATCGCCGCAGCCAATTCATTTTCGACGCGAGTGGCATCAAAGAGCATTGCGATACGAGCCCGAGCCTCCCGTTCATCAGTCGCCTCACGAACCCAGGGGGTCTCGGCCAGCAAGGTCTTCACGAGTTCGGTGTTCTTTTCAAGCGGGCTCTCAAGAGCAGCGGTACCCCGCCACTGCTCGAAGACCTGGGCGATCCGCGGGTCGGACGCGACCAGATGCCGGGCATAGGCGTTGGCATAGAGCCGGTGAAAGAGCGTGTCGATGCTCTCATCGGGCTGCTCCATCAGATAGGGCAGGGCCAACACGGCGTACCAGGCGGGGTTTGAGACCGCCTGCACGACCAGCGACTGGCTTTCAATAGCTGGGTTGTCAGCGGATGCAGCCAGTTTGTCGAGGCTGACCTGGCGGGTCTCGCCCCCGCGAACTGTCACCGGAATCGTCTCGGTCACCAGCACTTTCCGCGGCAGCACCGGCAGCAGGGCCTCCTCACCATCGGAAAGCGGTCGGGCCGAGCCGGTCGTGGTGCCGGTGGCCAGATACCGCAGCACATCAGTGCCGTCGGCAACTGTCACTGGGAAGAAGACCGAGGCCGAGGCACCGGCCGCCAGCTCAAACGCCTGCTCGACCGGGCCGTCGATCAGCCCCGCGCGACTGTCGCCCGTGCGGGCATCGAACAACGCCAGCTGCACGCGACCGGTCAGCCGCCCCGTCGAGCGGTTACTCACCTTCACCGGAAACTGCACGACATCGCCCTCCCGTAGAAACCGGGGGGGCAGTGGCTCAACCATCAGATCCTTAGCCGCCACGCAGCTATCAAACAGCGTGCCGCTACGAAGCTGCTGATCATGAGCCAGCGCTTTGAACTGCCAGGTGGTTAGGGTGTCAGGCAGGGTGAACTCAAGCGTGACCGTGCCACTTTCGTCGGCGACCAACGACGGCAGAAAGAAAGCGGTCTCGGCCAGGTTCCGCCGCGGAGGTGGGGCTGCGGCGGGAGCGGCTGCAGCCGCATCGGGTTCAGCCGGACCACCCGACTGCTTCTCTTCGGCTTCGTCCATTGCCCGATCGGCTTGGCCTTTTCGCTGCAGGGCATTGCCCGCAAAACCTTCGACCGCAGCATCTGCTGCAAGCTCGGCGGTGGGTGCGGCCATCGCTGCCATTGGCATCATCCGACCACGGCGGACCATTGCTCCACCACCGAGCATGCCGCCAAAGCCGCCCTGAAGCGGCGAACCGAAAGGGGCTCGCAAGTGGTGATAGGAAATCGACACGCTTTCGTACCGCCGCTCCCACGAACCGCGAATCGGCCGCAGCTGCTGCTCGGCGTTGGTAAAGCCAAGCTGCCGGTAGCTTGCCTCGCGGGCAAAGAGCCCGAGGAAGCCTCCCGGCCAGGCATGCGAGGCCAGCGCGTCGAGCGACTGGTCGTAAAGGGTCGCTACCATCTCGGCGAGCGCGGGGGCAGCTGGCCCCGCCAGTGGGTCGGCCACGGTCTTGATCGTCGCCCGCCAAATCTCCTGGGTGGCTGGCTCAAGCTTTCGAGTGAACCGCTGCCATTCGATGGCAAGCTGTTTGGTGGTCCAGGGAACGTCAACCATTCGCGACGCCTCGTGCAGTCGTCCGTCGCGAACCATCCAGGCCCGGACAGTCACGCCACCACGGTGGGCCTCCGTCAGCTTCAGGCTGACTGGCGTCTGGGTACGGTCGGGTTCCGTCCAGAACCGCTCCAGCAGCTTGCCGTCCTTGACCAGTTCAACAAGCATCCGTCCACGGTCATAGCCGGTGCCGGTGAGGGCCAGTAGTTCGCCTCCCACCTCGACCCGATCGGCTTCGGTCTGCAGCACGAAGGCTCGCTTGATGCCGTACGTCGTGGCAGCAGGATCGACCACTTCGATCAGCCGGCTCGCCTTCACAGCTGGGCGGCCTGCCGCGCCGGGAACGGTGAACATGGCCCGGTAGATGCCCGCCGGAAGGGTCACGGTCGCCACCGCCTTACCGCTAGCGGCGTCGGTGGAGTCTTCGGCGGCAAACACCTCTTCACCGTCGGCCCAGGTCTCCGGCTTGGCCGGGTCGGGGGCGGGAAGCTCAGGCTGCCCACCGGTTGCCCCGCGCCGCAGCCCCGGGGCTGGGTAGGGCATCGGCCGGCCCCCGAGGTGGCCCCGATCGACCTCCGCCGGCTGTACCAGCCGCGTCACCCGCAGCTGCCCGGCTGCTCCGCGGGGCTCGCCGTCAAGCGAGGTCGTGCTGATGGTCAGTGAGACGCGGGCGGGCTTGTCGGCCGACACCGCCTGCCAGTCAGCTGCCTCGATGCCAGCCTCAAGATCGGTGTAGCCAGCCGAGACCCGGCGGTCGGCTGTACGGGTCTCACCACCGGTGTCGGTGACGTCAGCGGTGATCGAATAGGTGAAAACCGGCAGCGATGCCTCCGGCACGCTCCGGTCGGGCACGGCCGGGAAGGTCACCGTGAACGTGCCGTCGGCATCGCTGGTGGCCGTGCCGCGAGCGATCCGCCGGCTGCCACTGTCGAACGGCAGCCAGGGAAAGGCCCAGCGGCACCAGATGGGAAACCGCATCTGCCGCTCGACCCGCCAGGCGACCTTGGCCCCGGCGACTGCCAGTCCGGTATAGGTGGTGGCGGTTCCGGTCAGCGACACCTCGCGGCCCAACTGCACCGACGCCGTTGGTGCAGCGAGTTCCACCTTGAACTTGGGCCGTTTGTATTCCTCGACGCGAATCGACGTTGCGCCCGACCCGCCGCTGCCTTGAACCTGCACCGACCAGCGGCCCGGCAGGGAGCCGGTCGGAATCGGAAACGTGCCGTGACAGGAGCCAAACTGGTTGGTCGTCAGCGACAGCTTCGCCTGCTCGCGGCCGTTGGCATCTCGGAGTACGACCTCAACAGCCGATCGTTCAATTGTCTTGGCACTGCGGCCGTCGGCGGCCCGCTCGAGCAGCACGGCCTTGAACTGCACCATCTGCCCTGGCCGGTAG
>RFVE01000237.1 GCA_009922585.1 Planctomycetia bacterium | reverse complement strand
TTGTTGTCTGGGTGGAACTGAATGCTGGGAAGCCCGAGGCGCGAGCCCGGGGGGAGGCGGTTCCGGGTGAGCAAACGGTGTTTCCCTCAGCTTGCGCTTCGGGCTTTCAATTGATTGTTGTCTGGGTGGAACTGAATGCTGGGAAGCCCGAGGCGCGAGCCCGGGGGGAGGCGGTTCCGGGTGAGCAAACGCTGTTTCCCTCAGCTTGCGCTTCGGGCTTCTAAGCATGTTTTTTCGGCGTAAAAATGAGGCGGCACTATGAGAGCTTCCTAGGGTGATTTGGGGGCCGTTTTTTAAGAAGCCACCCGGCGGACCGGCCGGAAGCACCGCCTGAACAATGACGACCGACTGCAGGGTGGTAGAGTGCCGATCATGGACAACGAGACGGTAGCACAGTCGCTGGCAGAACTCCGGCAGTTGGCCACTCGCTTTCTCCCGGCTGCTGAGGTGGCCAGCCTCACTTTTCAAAGACCGCCGACGGTTGGCTTCAGCGGCAGTCCGGTCTGGCTGCTGGCGTGTGCGGAGACCGGGCCGCGGTATGTCCTGAAGCAGCTACCCGCCGCTGTCTCGCCGGCGCAGATTGCCTGGACGCATGGTCTCGCCTTGCAGCTTGTTGCTGGGGAGCTGACGCAGGTGCCGGTCCCGTTACCGCTTGTCAGCACTGGCAGTGCCTTCCGTTTCGCCCGGGGCAGGCAATTGCCAGCCCGGCGCCGTCCGACGTCCTTGCTGCAGTCACCTGTTTGGCCAGACTGCACCAGGCCGCGGCCGGTTTCCGAATGGCGATGCCGCACGCCCGGCAAACCGGCTGGCAGCTGCGAATCAGCCAGTTCAACCAGCTTGCTCACGAGGGGCTCGCTGGGCCTCTGGCCGGTTTGGTGAGCCACTCTGGCACGGCCTGTGCCGCCAGAACTCGGCTGCTGCGGGTGCGTCGCGAAGCAGCCGTCTTACTCGCCGCGATCGACTGTCAGAAACTGGCCTCACGGCTGGCCGGTCGCCGGTGCGAGGGCCCCGTGCAGCCGGTGCTGCGGGACTGCTGGTGGGCCCATGTGCTGTTTGAGACAGCTGCTGAGGGGAGTCGTGTCTCAGGCATCATTGACCTCGACGCGGCCGGTATCGACACGCCGGCGGTCGACCTCGCCAGGCTGCTCGGAAGCTGGCAGCTCGAGGGAGGCGATCCATCCCCTCCGCTGGCCGCACGCTGGCCCCAGGCTGTCAAGCGGTACGTCGAAATCTGCCAGCCTGCCGGGGATTTCCTCGCTGACATTCAAGTGTTGCATGACACCGCAGTCATCTGCGGTCTCGACCGCTGGTGTCGCTGGCTTTTTTCTGAAGGGCGAGAATTTCCCGATCTCCACCGTGTGGCAGACCGCCTGGAAGCCCTGCTGCGGGCCCTGCCAGCCGCGATCAGCCGGCTTGAGCGGGTGTAGCCCCGGGGCCGCTTGTCTCAAATTGGCCCTGCAAAAAATCGACCGATAGACTCTGCTAGTGCCGATAACAGATTCGTGGTGATGACAGGGCGGCCGACGACGGACCGTACGCAAGGCCGCCTTTCCGGAAACGACCTGGCGAGGAGTCTCTGACGACGATGATAACGCGAGCACGGGAGGTGACGGTAACAGCGGCAGGGATCGCCGCTGCACAGCCGCGGGGACGATGGGTTGGCAGCCGTTGGTTGGTGTGGCTGCTGGTTGTAGCAGCCTTGATTGGCCCCGGATTGACGGTTCATTGCTGGGCAACTGACCCCACGGCCGGCCTGCCTGGTTTCGGCTCAACGTTTGATCCGTTAGCTGGCATCGGTGCCTCGGATGCCAAGTCGGTCGAGATCACCGCCCGGGTTGAAAAACTGCCTTCCGGTAGCAACCAACTGGTCGTCGTTGCCAGCCTCGGACCGGGCTGGCACCTCTATTCACTCGACCAGAAGCCGGGTGGGCCGAAACCCACAAAGATCGTCGTTGCCGAAGATTCTCCTCTGGTGCTGGCCGGTAACTTTCTCGCTGCGCCGCCCCCAATCAAAAAGACTGTTTCAGACGTTCCCGGCTGGGAGGGCCTCGTCATCGAGGAGCATGCTGGAGAGGTCACCTGGACAGCGCCGCTGAAGCCGAACCCGGCGGGCACCGCAGCCACCGTGCATGGCAGCGTCAGCCTGCAACTCTGCGAGGACAATGCTTGCACGCCGCCGCAGACGATTCCGTTTACCGCGGCTGCGGAAGGGCCTGACGCCGGGCCGCTGGTCAAGGCGACTCTGCCACCTGAGCCGCTGCGGCACTTGCCTGAGCGGGGGCACTTGGCAATCGAAGCAACGGTTGGTGACGTCACCACCAGCGCAAATGCCTGTACTGTCTGGCCGCTCACGATTGACCTGCTTCCCGAACAGGGCTGGCATCTCTACGCCCCCCAGTCCGACACCAAAACCGAGGTTGGCCAGGGCAAGCCGACGATTCTTTCGCTAGTCCCGGGTGCTGGCTTGCGAGTCTGCGACATTGTGGCCCAGCGGCCAGTGCTGGCGACCGACCCAGAACTGGCGGCCGCCGGTGCGGTCGAGGGACCGGTCTCGCTGACCGTGATGATCGAAGTGCCGAGCGAACAGCCGGCAGAGGGCACGAGCGAAGAAGCTGCTACCAATCGGCTGGAACTGTTGGTCGGCTTTCAGACCTGTAGCGACACCACCTGCGACCCGCCCTGGGCCAGCCGACTGGTGGTCGACGTGCCGGCCCCCGGCGAGGCGGGCCGACCGCGAGTGAGCTTTGATGATGGCCGTTATGCCGAGGCGGCTCAGAAGCCGGCCACGCTCAGCCAAGCCCCTCCTCAGTTCGTGGGTCAGCCACCAGCCAGCCTACCAGAGGCGGTTCGCGCCGAAGCTGGCACGGCGACGACCGCCTCGCCCAATGGTGCCCCCCTCTCGCTACCGCTTGCGCTTGCCGCCGGCCTTCTCGGCGGGCTGATCCTGAACCTCATGCCCTGCGTCCTGCCGGTGCTGGGCCTAAAGCTCATGTCGTTTGCCCAGCAATCGGGCCGTGCTCGCCGCGAGATCTTCCAGCTCAATCTCTGGTATTGCGCCGGCCTCTACGCTGTCTTCTTCGTGCTTGCCACGGCGAGCGTCGCGGCCAATCTGGGGCTGGCTGGTAGTAATCTGGCCTGGGGCGAGCAGTTCACCTCGGCCGGCTTCAACATTGTGATGGCGTCGATCGTCTTTGCCTTTGCGCTGTCGTTTCTCGGGGTCTGGGAACTCCCGATTCCTGGGTTCATCGGCAGCACCGCCGGCAAGGTGCAGACCCAGGAAGGGCCGGCCGGTTCGTTCCTGAAAGGGGTGCTGAGCACAGTGCTGGCCACGCCCTGCAGCGGGCCCTTCCTGGGCCCGGTCTTTGGCTTCACCCTGACCCAGCCGACGCCGGTGACCTACGCGGTGTTTGCCTCGATTGCCACCGGTATGGCCCTGCCCTACCTGCTGGTCGGCATCTTTCCGGCCCTTGTGAGGTTCGTGCCCAAGCCGGGGGCCTGGATGGAGACCCTCAAGGAGGTGCTCGGCTTTGTCATGCTTGGCACGGTGGTTTTCCTGTTCACCTTTCTCGACAAAGACTATTTCGTTCCGACCTTCGCCTTGCTGGTCGGCATCTGGGCGGCCTGCTGGTGGGTGGGCCGCAGCCAGAAGACGACCGGCACCGCCAGCTTTGGCCGCTGGCTGCAGGGGGCAATCGTGACCGCGGCAGTCGGGGCCAGCGGCTTTGTGGTGCTCGGCCCGGGGGAGTCGGTGATTGAGTGGCAGCCCTTTTCGCGGGCCCGGCTGGCCGAACTGCGGCAGCGGGGGGCGACGGTGATGGTCGACTTTTCGGCCGACTGGTGCCTGACCTGCAAATACAACCTGAACTTTGCGATTGAGACCCCGCGGGTGAAGCGGGCGT
>RFVE01000236.1 GCA_009922585.1 Planctomycetia bacterium | reverse complement strand
AAAGTCAACCGTTTCGTCTGCAACTGCGGGCCGCAAGTTGGCTATCACTGCCAGCACGAAAGCCGCGACAAGCAAACGGCGGCGTTTGAGTGTAGGAAGGTCAGGCATTCGTGCTCGTAGAAAAACGAGGTGTTGTTTCAAGGGTGACATGAGTGAGTCCACTTTTAAGAAATCTTTCAAGTCGAGTTGCCCTATGAAGCCTTGGCCTTATGGGCCTTGTACTCAGGCCAACTGAGGGAGCCATCTTGGTCGGTGTCGGCCTCAGGATGTTTCTGAAAGTAGCGTTCCTTCCAGGCGTCTGCACTCAAATCTTTTTCCTCGTTACGTGCAGCCTTCTTTGCGGCCGCGGCCTTCTGCTTCGGCTGCCATTTTGGCTGTGGTGGAACGCTGCCTGGAGTAGGGAGCCGAGCGGCGAGTTGGTGACGAAAAGCCAGCAGCTGGCCTTCGGCTGATGGATCGGCCGCGAGGTTCTTCCATTCATGGGGGTCAGCAACGGTGTCGTAGAGTTCTTCCTTGCCGTTTTCGTAGCGAATGTAACGCCACGAGTCATTGCGGAGGGCATAACTTTCACTGGCCGGGTCATAGGTGGTTCGCCATTTGTAGAGCGCAGTGAGCACCTCATCAGGGCCTGACCAGTTGCCATTTTGGGGGTCTTCAAGCAAGGGCCGCAGGCTGTGGCCATCAAGGGCATGGCCGCTGTCGTTTTTCTTGGTGTCACCCTCCAGACTGCAGAGCTCGACAAGCGTTGGATAGAGGTCGATGAGTGAGACGGCCCGACTGCATTCCGCACCAGCGTCGGCGGTTCTTGGAGCTCGGACAATCAGGGGGACTTGTGTGGCCTCCTGCCAGAGCGAGTTCTTGTAGAGATAGTCCTTTTCGCCCATGCCCCAGCCATGATCGCTCGTGAGCACGATGATCGTGCTGTCAGCCAGCCCGGTCGTTTCAACTGCATCAATCACACGGCCAATCTGCTCGTCGACCGAGGCGACACTGGCCAGATAAGCTTGGATGAAGTGTCGCAGGGCCTCTTCACGGGTCTTGTATGACCTCACCAGTTCGCGAAACAGCCTCGTGCCCATGTCTTCGGTTCGTGATGAGTCTGGTTCCGCTCCGTCTGGCAGCCCGCGAATGGTGCGGGCGAAGGTGTCGTCGACGTCACCGTCGAGAATGGCGGGCAGATCGATCTGTTCAACAGGAAACATGTCGAAAAAACGCTGCGGCACGATCAATGGCGTATGCGGGCGGATGAAGCCAACCGCCATGAAAAAGGGTTGGCCGGTCTGGTCGGCTGCAAGCTCGGTCAGTCGCGTGACTGCCCAGTCACCATTCTTTTCATCAGGCGTACGATCGTGGTCAGAGGGGCTGTGGACCTTGAGTTCGGTCGGTTTCTGCCAGCCACCGATTCGCCAGCTGAGGGGCCTCCCTTCAGGGCTCGTGCGGCCCTTCAGGCTCACCAGCGGGCCAAACGAACCATCGACAGCGCCAATGTTTCGGTAGGGGGCCGGAGTGTCGGGGTGGGGCTGGTTGGTCTCACCGTCGTAGGCAAAGGGGCCGTAGTCGGCCGCGTTGCCGTACTCGGCCCACTCGCTCTCAACGAGCCGATGGTGCATGATTTTTCCGGTACCGAGCGTGTGGTAGCCATTGGCTCGAAAATGATCCATCAGTGTGCGGGAGTTTTTCAGTACCGGATAGCGATACCACTCAGTGAAGCCGTAGCAGCCCGAGTGGTGCGGGTAGATGCCGGTGAAGAGTGACGCCCGGGAGGGGCCACAGATTGGTATGTTGCAGTGTGCCTGGGTGAAACGGACGCCTGATGCTGCAAGCTCGGAAATGTTTGGCGTGACCGCCTGCGGGTGTCCGTCAAAGCCCTCGACGTAGTCGTTAAGGTCATCACAGATGATGAAGACGACGTTTGGCCTGGCTTGCGTGTCTGTGGCCACAACAGCTGCTGCCGGAGCGAACGACAGCAAAACAGTAGACGCGAGAACAAGTTGATGAATCTGCCAGGCTGGATTGTGGCTGAGGGTGAAGCGTCTGAGGCCCAAGGCACGAAAAAGCATCATTGCGGTGATCCTCGCTGGTAGAGATTGTGGATCTCGGCTGCTGGAAGAGCGGCATTGAAGATGATCATTTCATCGATCACGCCATCGAGATTCCGGACGGCGAAATCAGGTGTTTTGCGGAAGGGCTGGCCCCAGTTGCCGATTTCGGCAGCACCAATGCGGAGGTCCGCGATGAAATACTCATCAGGAATTTCCTCTCGACAAACTTCACGGCCGTCGAGGTACTGAGTGACCTGCCGGGCAGCTGGATCGTAGACCACTGCAAGGTGGAGCCAGCGGCCGTTCATCGAAGCGTCCCAGAAGGGCTCTGAGAAATAGACCCTGTGGAAGCCAGCATCACGCAGCGGCGGTCGATGCGGGCCGCGCGGGTAGCTAACCTCACGGCTGTCGTCCACCATGACAGAGAACATGAGCCGGCCATCATGGCGAATCTGCCAATGCGGCTCGCCGTTTTCATAGCCGTCGGCCAGAAAGAGGGCGTTGTAGGTGTGCCTGAGGCTGTCGATCTTGGTCCAGCAGGCAAACGTATAGGCGGTGAATGAGCCAGCGATATTTACCCGACCTCGGCTGCCGGGACGACCGAAATTCAAGCCCTTCGACAGGTTCGGAAACCGCCCGGGCACAATCTCGACTGGCCCGATCAGTTGGGCGTCGCTGGCCAGTCCAGTGATAGCGAGGTTAGCAAGCCGGCGAGCGTGGCTGTCTTCCAGGGCAGAATAGCAGGCGATCAGGCGTGGGTCGTCGGCCAGCCCTTTGACGAGTTGGACCGCCTGCTCAAACCGTTTGCGAATCTCGGTGACACCCCGATTATCAGTCTCAGTGAGCCGGGGAATCGCGCTGACAAAGTCTGGTTCAAGGGGCTCGGAACCGATTGCTGCCTGATCACCGGTCAGCAGCCGGTTGTCGGAGAACCCATTGCCCCGCAGCATAATTTCACCGTCGAGCACCGCCACCTGAGCCTTGTTCGAGGAAACCTCAAGTGCAAACCGAGTTCCAAGGTCGATTATTTCAGTGTCAGCCGCTTTGATCACAAACCCCCGTGCCGTCAATGGAACCGTTGCCTCGAGTCGACCCTGATGAACCGTCACGGCCCAGTCGGACACGATCTCCAATCGGGCCGGCCCTGCGACAACAAGCGTCGCTCCCGAGAAGAAATCGAGGACGGCCACACCGGCATCAAACGAAAGCTCGCCAGGCTGAAGCAGGCTGCCCGCCCGCCGCGGAGGCTGGCCAGCCGGCCAAACGACGTCGACGGACTGTCTCAGGATGCCATGGCCGGTAAGTGTTGCTTCTTGTCGGGGGAATCCGACCTCGGGTTGGAGGTTCTCTGTCGGGACAGTGGCCGCTGCATCGACGGACTGGATGGCCTGTGAGCGTTGAGTTCCTGTTGCCGCGTTCGTGGGTGGACTGTTCCGCCCAATTTGGTAACTGACGAAGCCGACCAGTCCCACGATGCTCAAGACGGCCACCGACTGGGCGATTCGTGACCAAGCGGTTGGCTGTTGTCTTGCTCCGCCAGTAGATGACGGAGTAACACTTGCCGCCTTCTGAGCCTCGAGCCGGAGTGTCTCTTCGAAGATGCCGGACGGGAATACTTCGCAGAGCGCCAAATGCGTGTCGAGTGTCTGCTGGTATCGCCGGAGTGCCTCCGGTGATTGACTCAGCAGCAGATTGAGTCGCCGGGCATCAAGCGGTGAAAGGGTCTGCTCAAGAACCCGATCAACGAGCAGATCCAGTTCGGCAATTTCGGCGTTGGTCAATGGCTGATTCACGAAGGCTTACTCATCAAGGGCCTTAAGGCGGATGGTTTCCTGAATGCAATCGCTGAGCTGATGGCG
>RFVE01000235.1 GCA_009922585.1 Planctomycetia bacterium | reverse complement strand
GACGACCCGCCAGGCGACCGGCTCACTGTCGCCGCTGGTTGTCGCGGACGTTTCCACGGGGCCGTCCGGGCGGAAGCAGTCAAAGGGTGGCAGGTAGCAGCGGCCAATCAGCGCCGTCCCGGGGAAGCTCTCAAGCACCGTCAGATCGGTTTTCTTCTTCTCAGCCAGTCCAGCTGCCAGCGGCTCGGCGAGCACATACTCGCGGTCGGGGTCGTCACCGAACCTGACCGCCACATAGGTCAGGTCGGCCTTCACGGCGGCGAACTGGTTCGACGGCAGCGTCCAGGGCGTTGTCGTCCAGGCAATCAGGCTGCGTCGCGTCGGCTGGCCGGCAGCGTCGAGCAGCGGAAAGGCGACATAAACACTTGGGTCAGCCACCTGGCGGTAGCCCTGGCCAACCTCGCCGCTGGAAAGGGCCGTGCCCCCCTGTGGCCACCACCAGACGATCTTGTGCCCCTGATAGAGCAGGCCGCGATTGAAGAGTTCGGCCAGTGCCCACCAGACGCTTTCGACAAAGCTCTGGTGATAGGTGACGTAGGCCTTCGACAAGTCGATCCAGAAGCCGATGCGTTCTGTGAGCGTTTCCCACTCCTTCATGTGGGTGGGGCATGCCATTGGCAGTGGGCGGCCCCTCGAAAAAGACAAACCGCGGGGCTCCCTGACGGTTGGCGAGAGTCTTTTCGTAGATGCCGGCCGACTTCCAGAACTGGGCGATCTCGGCTTCGGTGGCAGGCAGGTCTGGCCGGCCGCGGACAGGGTCGAACATGGGCAGCAGAGGGCGAATGGATGCCAGTTTCGGGGACGTTCGGTGAAATCAACAGGCCACAGCTTAATCGGCTAGGCCGAATGACGGCACCCAGGGCCACTGCGGCCGCGGGGAAAGGCTGCTTTAGCCTGACCGTGGCATTCTTCTTGACAATGGCCCGCACTGCTGACGCCCGCGTATGCTTCCACTTGGAGTCCGCAGCGAATTTCGGAGCTGGTGATGTCGTCTCTCCACAACCGCTGGCTTGCCGAGCAGCTGCCCGAATGGGAGCGGGATGGCATTGTCACCGCTGACGGGGCGAGGCGGCTCAGGGAACGATACGCCTTGGAGGGCACGGGAGGCCTGGTCCAATTGATCGTGGGAGCGGTCGGCGGACTCTTGATCGGCACCGGCCTGGTTGCGGTGCTGGCATACAACTGGGATGACTTCCCCCGTGCGGTTCGACTGCTTCTGGCCCTTGGCCCCCTCGCGGCAACACAGGTGGCGACCTGGTTGGTACTACGGCGGGGTGAAGCGGCAACGCCCTGGCAGCGTGAGGCGACAGGCCTCTTGCAGACAATCGCCGCCGGAGCTGCACTGGCGCTCGTTTCACAGATCTACCACCTGCCAGGCCGATGGACCGAGCTGGTTTTTTGGTGGTGTGTTGTCAGCCTGCCGCTGGTGTGGGGCCTCAAGTCGCAGGCAGTGGCGATTGCCTACCTCGTCGGGATTGCTGTCTGGACGATGGCAGAGGCTGCGGAGCAGGGCTCTTGGGGAGCCGCTGATGCTGCCGACATTCGTATCTGGTTTCCACTTCTCCTGGCGGGCATCCTTCCGCTGTGGCCGGGGGTAACGCTTCGCGAACGACCTGGGGCCAGCAGCCGAATCGTGCTGGCAGCCGCGGCTCTGCTGGGACTGTTCGCCGTCGCCGCTTCGGCAAGTGGCCAGTCTGGCGGAGAGAATCAGGCTTCATTTTGGCTATGGATGCTTTCGGCGGTTGTCGTGCTGCTCTTCCCACTCAGCCGACAAGGGATTGCCGAGCCGTTGGGTCGCAAGCCGCAGGTGTTGCTCGGTGGGCTCTCTCTAATTGGAATGGCACTCCTTGCCAGCTACGAGGGACCAGCCGAGAGCCTCGTGAGGGGGGTTCGAATTGCCCTTGCGCTGCCTTGGTGCTGGCTCCTGCTCGTTGTGGTCGCCTGTTTTGGATTACTCGCTGCCCAGCGGCAACGCTTTGCAGCGCTGGTAGTGGCGGGCCTCGTCCTCGTGCCGCTGCTTGCTGCGGGCCTTCTGCCAAAAGATACCAGTGGTTGGCCGGTCGCCATCGCCTATTCGCTGATGCTACTCGCCACCGCGATTGGGCTGATTGTGTTGGAGTTTCTTGGCCGACAGGGGGCAGCCCGCATTGGAGCCACGCTGATCACGCTGCTAGTCATCCTACGGATGGCCGATGCCGACTTTTCGCTGCTGAGTAAGGGGCTCGCCTTCATTGTCATCGGCGCTGGGTTTCTCGGCTTCAATCTATTCATCAGTCGCCGCCGGGCGGCCGTACCCGGAGGGCCATCCGCATGAAACCGGTTACTGGTGTATTTCTGATCGCCGTTGCGGCCCAGTGGGCCGTGCCACTTGTGGGTGTCTGGCAGCATGAACGGATTCTTGCTCGGGGAACGGTCGTGCGGATTCGCTGTACCGCCCCCGACCCCTACGACCCGCTCCGTGGACGTTTCCTCGCAGTTGCGGCGGAACAGACCAAGTTTTCCAAGCCTGTCGAAATGCCAGTTGGTCGAAGTGTCTCAGTCTGGGCGACGCTCACTGCTGATGCCGAGGGCCTATCGACGGTTGAGTCACTCTCGCTCACGCCGGTCTCGGGCCCAACGGTGATCAAACTCGTGGCCCGAGTCCCAGATTGGAACCGCGAGCAAGAGACCGTCACGCTGGAATGGCCCTTTGACCGCTTCTATCTCAATGAACGACTCGCTGTTGATGCGGACAGGCGGCTGGCAGAGGTCTTCTCTGCAGGCAAGCGGCCAGTGGCAGTGTTGCGGCTGCTCAATGGTCAAGCGGTGCTCGCCGACCTGCTGTTGGACGGGGTCTCAGTCGGTGAGGGCATCAGGAAGCCGAAGGCGTCGCAGGACGAGATTCCCCTGACGCCGGCCTCTTCTTAGCCCAGTTCCCAGCCACTGCGATAGGCCTTGCTGATGAGTTCGTTGGCAGCAGTGTCGTTGGCTACCTGCAGTGCCTCTGCCTGCCAGTTGAGTTTGCGGCCAACCCGATAGGCAACGTTGCCGAGTAGAACCGTCTCGGTAAGCGGGCCGGAGTAGTCGAAGGCGCAGGTGGTGGGTGTCCCTTCGCGGCAGGCCTTGAGCCACTCAGCGTAGTGACCGATCGAGTCGGGGATCGTCTTGGCCGGCGGCGTGAAGTCGGCAAACTTCTCGCGGGGGAACAGCCGGTAGTTGTTGTAGTCGGCAAACAGCATGCCCTCGCTGCCGACAAACATCACGCCATTGCCCGGTACCCGCTGGCCGGCAACTTCCTTGGGGGTCATGTTGCCGTCGTACCAGGTCAGGCTGACCGGTGACCCTCCAACGCTGGCTGGAAATTCATATCGCACAGTGAGTCCCAGCGGGCATGTTTCGGGATGAACCTCCGGGCCTTCCGCTTCCACGCTGGTTGGGTATTTCAGTTCCAGGGCCCAGAATGGGAGGTCCATATAGTGGCAACCCATGTCTCCCAGCGTCCCGTTGCCAAAGTCCCACCACCGCCGCCATTGGGCGGGATGGTAGCGACCGGCGGCGTAGGGCCGAACAGGGGCTGGTCCCAGCCAGAGATCCCAGTGCAGGGTCTTGGGCGGTTCCTGGCCTTCCTCCGGACGGTCACCGCCACCCCAGCCCTTCCCGACCCAGACATGTACCTCGCCCACCTCGCCGATCGCGCCCGACCTTACGAGTTCGACAACCCTTCGGTAATTGTTACCGGCATGAATCTGGGTGCCCAGTTGCGTGGCCACGCCGGCCTTGCGGGCCTCGTCGGTCAGCAGCCGCGCTTCGGCCACGGTGTGCGCCAGCGGCTTTTCGCAGTAGACATGCATCTTCTGGCGGACGGCCCGCAGTGAGGCTGGCACATGGTGATGGTCGGCCGTGCTCACCACCACCGCATCCACACCGCCCTTTTCCTGATCAATCAATTCGCGATAGTCGTTGTAGCGGCGG
>RFVE01000234.1 GCA_009922585.1 Planctomycetia bacterium | reverse complement strand
AGTTCGGTGGAATTTGTTAGCCGTCACCCTGTTCACCAAACAGCGTCTGGGCGACCGCTAAAAACGACGAGACTGTATCGTTCTCGCTCCCGAACTGGTCTCGTTTGAGGGGGGGCAGGTCAGTTTGGCATCCATATTGTGGCCAGCCTTCGTGTCGCATTCGGCACTCGTCGTTTTCCTTGGGGCGTTGCAAGCTTGTGCCGCAGTCATTCGAACGGTGCGTCCAGTTGCTGTATCCTGGCCGGTTTCGCAGACTGCTGCCGCTGTTGTTTGCTGGGGATCTGTTGGATCGGTACTGGCCTGCGGGGCTGATCCAGCGGTCGCTGCCGATGCGTCCAGCCGTCCCAACATCGTCTTCATCTTCAGCGACGACCATGCACCGCACGCGATCGGGGCCTATGACGGCTGGCTCAAGTCGGTCAACCCGACGCCGAACATCGATGCCCTGGCCGCGTCGGGCATGCTCTTTCGCAACAGCTTCTGCACCAACTCTATCTGTGGTCCCAGCCGGGCCGTCATCCAGACCGGCAAGCACAGCCATAAAAATGGCTTCATGAACAACGGGAATAGTTTTGACTGGGATCAGCAGACCTTCCCCAAACTGCTGCAGCAGGCCGGCTACACCACCGCGATTTTTGGCAAGTCACACCTGCGGGGTCGGCCGCAGGGCTATGACGCCTGGACGGTCCTTCCCGGTCAGGGCCTCTATCTGGCCGTCGACTGGCTTACGAAGCAGCGCGACCCCGACAAGCCCTTCATGCTGATGGTGCAGCACAAGGCTCCGCATCGCAACTGGATGCCAGCCCTCCGACATCTGTCGCTCTATGCCGACAGGGAAATGCCCGAGCCCAACACGCTGTTTGATAAGTGGCACGACAACGCTCCGCCCGCCCGGTTTCAAGAGCTGGAAATCGACCGGCACATGCATCTCAACTTCGACCTTTTCGTCGACCTGACGCCAGAGTTTGACGCCGCCTCGCAGCAGGGCGGCACTGACCGGTCGGCCTGGCAGAACATGCAGCGGATGTCGGATGAGCAGTTGGCGGCTTGGCGGGCGTTCTACGGGCCGCGGGACAAAGTGTTTCATGAAGCCAAGTTGACGGCCGATGGGCTCGTCCGCTGGAAGTACCAGCGGTATGTCAAGAACTATCTGCGGTGTGTGCGGGGCGTTGACGAAAGTGTTGGCACCCTGATGCAGACCCTCGACGAGCTTGGTCTCACAGAGAACACCGTCGTGGTCTATTCATCCGACCAGGGCTTCTACGTCGGTGACCATCAAGTGGCCGGGGGTGACGGCGGCCGGCGCGGTGAACAACGACCTGGTGCAGAACCTCGATTACGCCGAAACCTTCCTGGAACTGGCGGACGCTGCCATTCCTGCCGACATGCAAGGAAAATCACTCGTGCCGCTGTTGCGGGGCGAGACGCCGGCCGATTGGCGGCAGAGCATCTACTATCACTACTACGAGTATCCGAGCGTCCACATGGTGCCCAAGCACCGCGGTGTGCGAAACCATCGCTACAAACTGATGCACTTCTATCAGTTCGATGAGTGGGAGTTCTACGATCTTGCCGCAGACCCCGACGAACTGAACAACTGCTACGACGATCCGGTCTATGCTAACGCAGTGAAAATAATGAAGCAGGAGCTTGAGCGGCTGCGGGTTCATTATGAAGACGATAGCCCGATCACACCGTTACCAAAAAAACGCCAAGACGAACTCCGCAGCCCCGCCACCATCACCCGGGCAGGGTGAGCTGGCACCGACAGGGTAGCTGCGGCGATAGTCAAAGGAGCAGGCGATGAGACACGAACAGACTGTGTTGAGGGGACGGACGCTCATGTGCATGCTGCTGACGGCGGCGGCAATGGTTGCCGCTCCGCGGCCCGTGCCGGCAGTTGAGGAGAAACTGATGGGCTATGAAGACCGGACTGTCGAGGTTGTAACCGACGGCCAGCCACTGCCGTTTCATTATCGGCTCTTGCGGCCAGCGACGCTCGAGCCAGGCAAACGTTACCCACTGGTGCTGTTCCTGCACGGGGCGGGTGAACGAGGCAGCGACAACACCTCGCAACTGAAGTACCTGCCGACCTGGCTGGCTGAGCCACCGCTGCGGCAGCAGTTCCCTTGTTTCGTCGTCGCCCCCCAGTGCCGGGCTGAGCACCGCTGGGCACCCTTCGACTGGTCTGACAAGACCAGTAGCCCGCTGGCGGCTGAGCCGACCGCCGATCTGGCTGCGGCCATCGCCGCCCTCGATGCGGTCTGCAGGGAAGAGCCGGTCGATGGCAGTCGTATCTATCTCACCGGGCTGTCGATGGGGGGCTATGGCTCGTGGGAGTTGGCCGCCCGCCAGCCCGAGCGGTTTGCGGCTGTGGTACCGATCTGTGGCGGGGCCGATGAAGCCCAGGCAGCAAAAATTGCCCACCTGCCAATCTGGTGCTTTCACGGCGACGCTGACCGGGTGGTGCCGGTGGAGCGGTCGCGGTCGATGGTCGCGGCCCTCAAGGCCGCCGGCGGTAGCCCAAAGTACAGCGAACTGCCCGGCGTTGGCCACGATTCCTGGACCCCGGCCTACCGTGACGGCAGCCTGCTTGAATGGCTGTTTGCGCAGCGGCAGTCGGGCCGGTAGGCTGGAAGACAGTGAGCAATACCTGCGGGATTCGAACCGCCGACCTCTGCTCAGACGCGCGGGAGCATGACTGCCATGTTACAAGTCGAACGAATCAATCCAGTGAACAGCCATTGTCCAGAAAAAAAGCATCGTCGAAGACTGGGATGTTGGCTTGGACTGCCGTGCCTGCTGACCGCAGGGCTAGCTGTGCCTGCTGAGGCTCGTCCTCGGGCAGAGCGGGTTGCCGAGCGACGACTGGTGAGGGCCGAGCAGGCAGCGGCTCGGGCGGAGATGCGACTGGAGCGACTTCAGCCGCAGGTACCAGTTGCGGCTCCCAGTCAGACCTTGCGGCCGGGGGTTGTCCGGCGGCTAATGCGGCAAGGCATGACGCCTGAAGAAATTGCTGCGATCTCCGGCGGTGGTGCGTTAGCAACGCCCATCGGTGCCCAGCCACCCATTGTTCGTCAGGCGGAAGGGCTCTCCACCCCCCGGGAGCAGCCCAGCCAACTTGCAGGTAGCCAGTCGCCTCGGGTTGAGACACCCGCTCCGGAAAAGAACGCCGGGCAGTCGAAGACTGTCACCGACCCGCAAGTTTCGGCAGCAGCCGGTGGCACTCCCGATGGCACCCGCAGCGTGCTGGTGACCGGTGAAGAGCCGGCGGCAGCCACCGAAGGGCCGATCTTTCCGGGGCTCGGTCAGACACCTTCACCGGCGAGCAGCCCGGCGGCACCGGTGGTAACCCACGAGCCGGTCGAACTGCTGCCGACGCCCAGGCCACAGCAAACGAAGTAGCTGTCGGCCGGGCCGGCCGGCTCAGGCGTGGCCCTCGATCAGCTTCCGCAGTTCGCTCTCTTCGGTCTTCGTCAGCGACGTCTGCAGCACCTTGCCCTTGCCGGTGAACTCGGCGAGTGCATCGAGCACCTTGTCTGCCGTCACCTTCTTGATCAGCACAAAGATCGCCGAACTGCCGGGCTGGAAGTTGTCGGCCAGATCCTTCATGAACTGATCGTTGATGCCGATATCAGAGAGCTTGCCAGAGAGCGCTCCGGCCCCCGCGCCAACCGCCATTCCGAGCAGTGGGTTGAGAAAGAGCATGCCCACCAGCATGCCCCAGAAGCTGCCGCCGACAGCCCCCATCGCGGTGAGGCTGACTGGCTGATGCAGCTTGACCTTACCATCGGCATCCTTGGTGACGATGACAACGTCCTCCATGTCGATCAGATACTCTTGCTGCAGCTTGATCAACTCGGCCCGTAGTTCGAATGCAAGCTCCTGATTCGGGAAGGCGATGACGATGAGGTTGCTCATAGCGGGCTCCGTGGATGATGGTTGGTTGTGGCTGCTGACTCGCGGCAGGTTGTACCGTG
>RFVE01000233.1 GCA_009922585.1 Planctomycetia bacterium | reverse complement strand
ATCAACACCAAACTCAGCCTCCCACTCGGCCCGCTCAGCATCGTCAGCGTAGTAGGTCAGCCAGATCAGTGAGTCGGCCACCGGCTCAGGCAGCCACTGGCCAAAGTCGAGTTCGGGTGCCCGGCCGGCGGTACTACAGTCCCAATGCAGAAAGTTGTCGGGCAGATCGACCCGCTTCACAGGGGTCGGCAATAATTCCCGCCGGATCAACTGGTAGAGTTCACGATCGGAGAGGTGGTCAGTGAAGTCGAGCACGATCCGCTGGGCGTAGAGCCGCTCAATGGTCCGCCAAAGCTGGTCCCGCAACTGATCGTCATCGAGCCCGGTGGCAGCGGGCAGAACAAGCGGTGGGTCGAACCACCGGGCCACCGGAGCAAGGGGAGCATGCTCCCAGGCCAGCATTGACTCGAGGTAGCGGTTTTCGACCTCGGTCGGCATGCTGCCAAAGTCGATGTCGCTGATCGTGTCGTCATCGAGATAGGGCTCGATCGCGTCCCGTAATTCGGCGTTCTGTAGCAGACAGTCAATTTCGGCAGAGCTCGGTGCGTTGGAATATCGCATTGAGTCGAAGTCCTTCGAAGCGGCACAGGTCAAGGAAAATCGGCGTGGCCGCCGCTGCATTCCCAGAGCCTTTCCTGCGACAGTACCAACGCCGCCGGGCGACGCAACGAATCAGTGGGCAAATTTTCTGGGAAAAATCCCTGCTGCTTCGGCACGACCGCTACGAACTGACGAGTTTCCGCCGACCGTTTTGTCCCCCGTGTCTTCCTGGTATTGCCAAACGGCCCAGCAGCCCGCGGCATCTTCAGCCACCGAAAGCCGTGAAGGGAAGCGACTGGACGCAACCCACACCGCTCGCCGCACCAACCAGTTCCGCCGGCTCCCACCTGTGGAGGCTGCGGCTGCGGTCCGACCATCGAGAAAACCACGGATTTTGAACGTGCGGTCACCCGCATTCCCTCAGCTTGCGCTTCGGGCTTCAAAGCAGTGGGTGCATTTTTGATTGCTTGGGGCTTTCGGGCGGGGCGTGTATTTCCGATTGCTTGTGGCGTTCAGGCATGGCTTGGATGTCCGATTGCTTTGAAGCCCGAAGCGCAAGCTGAGGGAAACCGCGTTTTTTGATCCCTGAGGTGTATTCCCTCGGCTTACGGCTCGGGCTTGTCGGAGGTCAGTTCCGCTCGACGCACCGTCGAAACTCCTGCCGTCGGCGATCCGTACTGGGCACACCGTTCCACCGGACACCGCGGCAGTTTGCACTCCCGCTCACCCGTCGCAGGCGGCGGTCTCGAGGGCAGCGATCTTCTGCAGGCGGCGTTCATGACGGCCACCCTCAAAGGGAGTACCCAGCCAGATCTCTATCATCTTTTCCTGCTGCTCAGCCCCTACCATTTCAGCAGCGAGACAGAGGACGTTGAGGTCGTTGTGCCGCCGGCTCATCTCGGCAGCCACTTCATCGTGGCAGGTGGCGGCCCGTACGCCCGGCACCTTGTTGGCGGCGATGGCCATCCCAACACCGGTGCAGCACAGCAGAATACCCCGGTCGGCCGTCCCCTTGGCCACCCGGCCCGCGACATCGGCGGCGATATCGGGATAGTCAACCGGTGCCTCGTCGTGGCTACCGCAGTCGGTCACCACATGCCCGAGTCGCTCGAGAAACCCGATCAGACGTAGGCGAGCGGCGACGCCACGGTGGTCGCTTCCGATCGCAATGTTCATTCCCTCGCACTCCAAACTGGTGCCGACCGATACCCTACTGCCGGGGCAACCGGCAGCCATCGATCACCGCTTCTCTGCGGGAATACCCAGTGTAGCGATTCGTGACTCGAGATGCTCACGGATTTGCTCGGCACAGCGGCGGTAGGTTTCGAGCGATCCGCCGATCGGGTCAAGCACATCCCGGCGGCCTGGTGAGAGCGTCCAGACCCGGTCGGCCAGTTCGGGGAATTGCCCCAGAATTGCCGCCCGATGGGCTCCAGTCATCGTCCAGATCAGGTCGGCCTGCCGCACGAGTCGCTCGGTCAACGGCTGGCTGGAGTGACGCGACAGGTCGATACCCTGAGCTGCCAGCACCTCAACCGCCTGATCACTGGCGGGGCTGCCACCCCAGGCGGCCAGCCCGGCGCTGGTCACCTGAATGCCATGGCCTTCAATCTCTTCCGGCTGGCAGCCGAGCCGGTCAGCTAGCAGGCTGCGAAAGATGGCTGCCGCCATCGGGCTGCGACAGGTGTTGCCGGTACAGACAAATAGCACGACGAGCCGCGACAGCTGATCAAGCCGGTCAGCATCGAGCAGGCCGGCCCGTACAACCTCAAACCCGTCAGCATCGATGGCCACGGTGGTCACCGGCCCGGCCTGTGGCGGCTGCCCGGCGTCAATGACCAGCGGCGGCAACTCACCGCCGGCAAGTGACTCAAGCAGTTCGGCCACCGTTGCCGGAGGGGCAGCAGCATCTCCCGGCTCGGCCAATACCACCGGACCTGCCAGCAGCCGCAGGCAATCGGCCAGCAGCGGATGGTCGGGGGCCCGCAGCCGCAGCCGATCGGCATCAAGCAGGCAGGGACGGACGGCGGCGGGCAGCTGCCGCAGCAACCCCTCGGGATGGTTGTCGGCCACCAGCATCGCCAGCGGCCCCGGCCAGCAACGGCGGGCCAGCCGGCGGGCCAGCGGTGGAAGGTCAGGCACCCAGTCGACCGCCTCGTCGCCGCTCTTCACGGCCACCGTAAGCTGCGGCTCACCGGTCACTCGCTGAACACAGCCACAGGCCCGCTCCACCGCCGCCAGATCGCGGGCTGAGGCGGCAAGCAGATAGTTTGATTCAGTCGGCAGCCCCACGAGCTGCCCTTCGGCCACCGCCTGCACGACCCGGTGGACAACGTCGCGGGCGTCATCGGCCTGCCTGAAATCGATGATGGTCGGAGGCATATGGAGGGGCTGGTGACTGCTGAAGGTGGAAGGGAAAGGCCGTCTATCTGGCACCGCACTGACCACCCGAACGCTATCGGAGGCTGCGGTAGCCAGTCAAGCATCGCAGGCTGGGCAACTGTCACCACCACGCGAGCGGGCCGCTTGGAAACCAAAAGTCTGCTTCTGAGGACACTTTTCGCCTTGTGGGCAAAGGTGCCACTTGGGTATTTCTCCGCGACTTCCGCCAGCAGTGGGTGAGTTCTGCCTGCTGCCAGCATCACTCAAATTCCCTCTCGTCTGCACCAGATGCCCTGCACCCACGCACAAGAGGCTCATGACGCCGGCCGCCGCTGCCCGGTGATCGGACAGGCCGCGGTTCTTCTGCTGGCCGCTGGCTGGCTGGGACTGCTGGTGCTGCCATTGGGCGTCGCCCATGCCCAGACGGGCTCCATCCAGCCGCTGCCGAGCACCGCCAACGACCCAGCGACTACGGCAGCTGAGGATCGGATCGTTGAGGTGCGGATTGAAGGCAACGAAACCGTCGAGATCTCAAAGCTGCCCCAGCTCAACACCCGGGCCGGCCAGAGCTTTGACTCGCAGACCATCGAAGAAGACGTCCGCACGCTCCACCGCAGCCGCAAGTTCATCGACGTTCACCCCAAGTACGTCCGGGTCCGCGAGGGCGTGGTAGTGATTTTCGAGGTGGTCGAGCGGCCAACCCTGCGGCATGTAAAGTTCGTCGGCAATCAGCATGTCACCACCCGCACGCTGCGGAAAAAGGCCGAGATCGACGTCGGCGATTCAATGGACGCCTACGTCGTCGAGGAAGCCCGCCGCCGGCTCGAAGGCTACTACCACGAGAAGGGCTATGAGGCCGCTCGGGTGACCACAGTTGAGGGCAACAAGCCGGGCGACAAGGGAGCGGTCTTCCTGATTGACGAGGGCCGCAGCCGCAAGTCGCTCTGGACCACCTTCGTTGGCAACAGCATCGCCAGCGACGCTCGCCTGCTGACCCAGATCAAATCAAAGCCCGGCTTCTTCTGGTTCCTCGGCGGCGACGTCGACTACGAAAAGATCGAC
>RFVE01000232.1 GCA_009922585.1 Planctomycetia bacterium | reverse complement strand
ATCGCGCAGAACGTCGCAACGGGTCTGGCGAGTCTGGTCGTTGGACCGCTCGCCGATCGCCGGGGAAATCGAATTGTGCTGATTGGGCTGATCGGCTGCTGCACGATCACGCCACTACTTGTGGTTGGACTGGCCGTCGCCCCCATCCAAGTAGCAGCGGGCTGGTTCTGGCTGGCCTATTTGCCGCTGGGGTTGAATCCAATTGCATTGCGGATTTTCAGCAACTATGCCCTTGAGCTGGCCCCATCCGTTGCTCGACAGCCTCGTTATGTCAGCCTGATCGGCGCGGCCTTGGCAGTGCCGTTTGTCTGTGCGCCTCTGATTGGCTGGTTGATTGACCGGGTCGGGGCACCACCAATTTTCCTGGCTGGGGCGGCGGTGATTGGGTTGGCAGCCGCTCTGGCTGTCGGTCTGCCTGAGCCGAGAAGAGGCCATTCGGCGGCTATTACGGAAAATCGCAGGGGCGAAACTGGCCTGTGAGCAGTCCCCCACAGTTGAAATACTCTCAGGGATACTCGTTTTGGGTTTCGTTGGAGCTCTTTTGTCGTGCGTGTTTTTCTGTCAGCTGGCGAGCCATCTGGCGACCATCATGCAGCCCTGTTGTGCCGCGCGATCAGGGCTCGCTGCCCGGAGGCGGTCTGCGTTGGCCTCGGTGGCCCTGAAATGGCCCGTGCCGGCTGTGAACTGGTGGCCGATCTCACGCAGCTGGCGGTGATGTGGTTCCTGCGTGTGATCGTCAACATTCACCGCTTTGTCGAATTGGCCCGACGGGCGGAGCGAAGCTTTCTTGATGATCCCCCAGACGTCTGCGTGCTCGTTGACTTTCCCGGTTTTCATTGGTGGCTGGCCTGGCGGGCCAAGCGGCATGGCATTCCAGTGGTCTTCTACTGCCCGCCGCAGATTTGGGCGTGGGCCAGCTGGCGGATCGGCAAGATGCGACGGCTGGTCGATCATGTGCTTTCGGCTTTGCCGTTTGAGCACGACTGGTTCATGGCTCAGGGAATGGCCAGCACAATGGTCGGGCATCCCTTTTTTGATGAGCAATTGGCTGCCGATCCACCTGACACCGCGGCTTCAGCTGGGCCTTTGGTGCTGCTGCTGCCAGGTTCCCGTGGCCAAGAGATAGAGGCCAACCTTGGCTGCCTTGTACGGGCCGCGCGAATGGTCGAAGCCAGGGTTCCCTCGGCACGATTTGTGATTGCCGCCCTCCATCAGCGGCATGCCACCACGATCAGTCAGCAGCTGTCAGGGGCACTCGCTGTTGAGCAGCCTGCACGGCTGAGCGTCGCGGCTGGGCGCACCTCTGCGTTGATTCCTCAGGCAGATGCAGCCATGTCGGTGAGCGGCTCGGTCTCTCTCGAGCTTCTGGCTGCCCGAGTGCCGACCGTGATTGTCTATTCAATCAGCCGCTGGGCCTATGTTGTGCAGAGCTGGCTGCGGCACACCCGCGCCTTTACGTTGGTCAATCTGCTGGCGATTCCCGAACCGATCGGCCCACTGCAGCCGGTCTGGCGGCCACCTCGCGAACTTGCCCCGGCTGATCCAGCGATGCTGTTCCCTGAATATCTCGCCGTTCAGGACCCTGCTCCTGCCGCGTCAGGGCATGTGATTGACTGGTTGACAGATCCAATGATCCGCGAGCGGTCGGTCAATGCGCTGGAAAAACTTGCCCAGCAGGTGGCTCAGCCCGGCTCGGCTACTCGTGCTGCCGCAGCAGTGTTGGCCATTGCGGTCGGCGGGTGTCCGGAAGCGGCGGTGGCCGAACTGGATTGTCAGTCCACGAAGCCGACTGAACAGGCGGCATAATCAAGTCATGCTGCTTACTGAACCCCAGCCGACCCCTGCCGATTTTCAGTTCTCGATTGCTGGCATTCCGGTTCGTGTGACCGGCTGGTTTTGGGTGGCAGCAGCCCTGCTGGGCTGGGGAGTTGCCCGCGGACTTGCCGGTGACAATGGCCGGATGCTGCTGGTCTATCTGGGTGTTTGGGTCGCCGTTGTCTTTGTCTCGATCCTCATTCATGAACTTGGCCATGCCCTAGTCTTTGCCCGTTTCAGGCAACCGGCGCGGATCGTACTTTATCACTTCGGAGGGCTGGCGGTTCCGACGGGCCTGCCCTCAAGATCACTCCAACAGCCCTGGCGGCGGTTGCTGGTTGCGGCGGCTGGCCCGCTGGCCCAACTGCTGTTTATCGGCATCGTGATTCTCGTGATCGTTGCCGCTGGCTACCGACTGCCCCCGACTGGCATGGTGGCCCGCCTGCCAGTCATTGGCGACTGGCTTGCCGCCGCCGCCGAGCGGGGCCAGCCCCTGCCCAGCCGCCTGGCTAATCTGGCGGTCTATCACCTGCTGTTTGTAAACATCGGCTGGGCAGTGCTCAATCTCTTACCGGTGCCGCCTCTCGATGGTGGTACGATCGTGCTGGAGGGCCTGCGGGCGGCCGGTGTGTCGGCGGCCGTCAGCATTGCCTCGCTCTTCGGGCTACTGATAGCCGGAACGATCGCCCTCTGGGCCTTCCAGCGTCAGGATCTCTACCTGGCCGTGATGTTTGCCCTGCTCGCATACGGCTGCTTTCAGCGGCTGTCGCAGCCGAGAATCAACAGCTAAGTGGATGCGAAGTGGATGGGTCGCAGTTCCCATCGGTTCACTCATTCCGGGCCGACACGGGTCTGTGACGGTGCTGCTTCTGCCGGTATGGCATGAATCGTAAGGTAGGCCTCTTCAGCAAATGGCTCACCCTCGCTGTCATCGACGACCATTTTGAGCAGCAACTGGTCGCAGACCCGCAGGTTGGGAATCGTGAGCTGAACCGTTTGTGGATCGACGAGCATTGCCTTGGAAATCGCAAGATGGTCTCGTCCCTTCTTCCCCGGCTGCAGCACTGAGAACTGGTCCGACCCGTATTTCTTTGACCACAGGTAATCCCAGATTTCAGCCCGCCAGTTGTCGGGATTGACTGCACTGGTCGAATGCAGGGGAAAGCTGAACCGCAGCCTGAGTCCGGACGGTGTCAGGTTGACACGCTCGATCGACCGACAGGCTTTTCCCGTCCAGCGAAGCCGCTGAAAGCAGCCATCCTTGCCACCCCCGGGTCCCTGCCAGCCCGATAGACCAATACCGTAGACCTGGCCATCGGCCGGGTTGACCCGCAGCCGCATGACGCCGGCATCCCACTGGTGTGGCAGGGCAACGATGGCTGCCTGGGTCTGGTCGGCAACCTGATCGAGCAGCAGATAATAGAGCCAGCCCTTCCCGAAAGACGCGTGGAACAGCCGGCCGGAGAGCGGACCGAACCTTGGGTCATCAACCCACACCTGCCCGCCGCAGGAGTTGTCGAGTTCCTGGGGCATCCAGATGAATGGCTCATCAAAATCATCAGGAAGCTCGCCGTCGTTGCGGTCCCGTAGCCAACGCTCCTGCTCGGTATTGATCGGCATGTTGCCGTAGAAGCCGCCGGGTTCGACAGCGGAGATCTTCCCGGCTGGCATCCAGGGTCCCTGGTTGTCAGAGACAGTAAAACGGCCGTCCGCCAGACGGCCCATGCCGTTTGGTGTTCGGAGCCCCCAGGCAACAACCTCGGCCCGCCCGCCCTCAGGCGGAATTTTCATGATCGTGCCCGGCCGGTGATGCTGGGTGTACTGGCCTGCCTTCGCGAAGTAAAAGTTACCCCTGTCGTCGGTCTGAAGGTCAAAGTTATAGGCATGGAACATGCAAGACACGTCATCATCGCTCCAGAAAGCCTCAATAAAGTCGGCTTCGCCGTCATCGTTTTGGTCATGCAGTCGTTTGATGCCATCCCGGCAGGTGACATAGATCTTGCCATCAACAACCCGCACCCCAAAGGGTTCAAACAGGCCGGCAGCAAACCGCTGCCAGACCATGGTCTTCAGGTCCGTATCGATTCCTGAAACCAGGTAGACATCGCCGCCGTGGGTTGTGACAACTGCCCGGCCATCAGGAAAAAAGTCGAGGGCACTGGTTCGAAGCCAGGC
>RFVE01000231.1 GCA_009922585.1 Planctomycetia bacterium | reverse complement strand
GAATCCTGAGATTTCCCCGTCACCTCTACGAGCATGATCTTGGGTTTTGACTGCCCCGCCGGAGCTGCTTGAACTTTCTTTTCTTGCTTGCCACTCGCTGCCGGAAGGACGACCCCAGATTGATCCGCTGGCGGGGTTTCTGCGTAGCGGGTGTAGATCGGCTCAAGCGCCTGCCGAACCTCGGTCGCGGTCTGGTAGCGGTCCTTGGGCTTGACGACGAGCATCTTGCCGATGACATCAGTGAGATCCCGGGGAAGATGGGGGGCTACTTTCCCCAGCGGCTCGATTGCCGCAAATCGCTGCGGGTCGGAACGGATTGCTCGGTCTCTGGTATCGAGCAGAGCAGACCGGCCAGCAAAGAGCAGATAGAGCAAGGTTCCGAGGAAGAAGACATCGCTGCGAACGTCATCGCCACGAACCCTGCCAGCCGTTTCCAAGGCCGCATAGTCGACGGTCCGGAGTTTCCCGACCTCGTCTGACTTCTTGCCCTTCCCTTCAACGAAACTTGCCAAGCCAAAGTCGACCACCTTTGCCATTCCCGTCGACGAAACGAGAACATTGGAAGCCTTGAGGTCACGATGGGTGATGCCTTCGCCATGGGCGTACTCGAGTGCACGCACCAACTGCAGCGCCATGTCGATGCCCCGCACTAGATCGAGCCCACCCCGAATCTTCACGAGTTCGCGCAGCGTCTGCCCCTCGACGAATTCCATGGTGAGATAGCTGCTGCCGTTCTCTTGGCCGACGTCATCCGTCCGGACGATTCCCGGATGCCGGAGCAACATGCCCATCCGCCCCTCGCGGAGAAAAAGTTCACACTTGTCCCGATCCGATGAAAATCGTTTGCGGAGCACCTTCACCGCCACGATTTCACCCGACTCGAGGTGAATGGCTCGGTAGACCCTCGCGAACGAGCCCGCCCCTGCCTGATAGAGAATCTTCGCCTGCCCGAAGTAGAAGCCCTGACGGTTACCGCCCTTGAGACGGTCCCACTGATAGCCCGTCAAGAGTTCTCGCCGGACCAGTTCCGAACCAAACCGATCGACCGGGACGTCGTGGCTACCGAGTTCTCTCCAGACATTCGCCAAGTCTGCCGACCCGACAAGATCAAGGTCGACAGCGGCTGCCGCAGCGTCCTCAGTGCTAAGCGTGGGCATAATTCCTCGCGATCTACCTTTAATCTTATTATTCGTCGTCCGCAGAGCGAATTTTCCTTGCCCAAATTTGCCCTCCCCCCCAATCCCCATTCTTTCCTTGCTTCCGCGGCACTGGGCACCACCGCCGGACTATCGGCGCAAAAACCCCTGAACACCCTAAAAATAGGCCTCGCCTACCAGTCGCCGCAGAAAAACGCAGCAGAGGAAGCCGAATCGGCAGCAACGTTAATGGTGCTTCCCTCGCAGACCCTCTGGAGTGGAGCTGCCATCTGCTGCTACAAGCCGCCTTGAAAAGTCGTGAAAACGACTACCAATGAGGCCATCTCAACCACCGCCGGCGGCCGTTACCCGGGACTGCGTTGCCCCAATGCCCCAACCAATCCAACACCCCAAGCTAGCAGTGCGCCGGTGGCTATCGGCCGCCGTTGCTGCCGCAGCCTTGCTAGGGATGGAATGCTCCCGGGCCACCGCAGCCGGATTTGTCGAGCATTTCGAGGGGCCGATGACGCTGGCCTCACTTGCTCCAGCCACCGGGCTTCGGCTGCTCAGTCAGCAGATCGAACGTGGCCACAGCCATACCGGTGAGGCGGCGGAAACACTTGTGCTGGAAGCTGCCCAGCCAGCACTCGCCCGGCTGCTGCTACCGCTCGCAGATGCCGCCGTGATTGAAGAATTCAGAGCGAGCCTCTGGGTTCGCTGCGATCAGCCTGGAGTCCGGCTGGCCTGCCGTGTGCGATTACCGCAGGCCCAACGGTCGGCGGGCGTTCCGCTGGAACTGTTTGTGGCCGGTCCGCCGGGTGGCTTTCCGGGGCGTTGGCAGGAACTTTCACTCACTGGTATCCCGCGTCTGTTGGCCCAGCGGCTGCCCGCTCTTCGAGCTGAATATGGAGCCGACGTCTCAACAGCCGCCGCTGTCATCACTGGCCTGGTGGTTGAAATTCCAATGGGCACGGGGCGTTGCACCGCCTCGCTCGATGACCTGAGTGTCGAGGGCCTGATAGCGGTGGGCACAGGAGCCATGACTGCCGGCGAATCGTCGGGCTCGCCCATCAAGAACACGGCTGTCAGTCCAGCCGCAGCTGCGGGGCTGGTCCGCGGAGTGCTCGAGGTTGCCGGGCGACCGTTCTTTCCCCGGGCAATCGACCACAACGGTGAACCGCTCACCGCGCTGGCTCAGCTCGGCTTCAACTGCGTGCGGCTGCGAGAACCAGCGTCCGCCGAACTGTTGGCCGAGGCAGCTCGGGCCGGCATGTGGATCATCTGTCCGCCACCGACGCTGCCGGAAGTCGACCTGCGCGAACCCGACAAGCTGCCGGCATTTTCGGCCCGCTGGGACCGCGTGCTGCTCTGGGACATGGGCAGCGGGCTATCGGCCGAAGATGTTCCGCAGCTGGCTGAACAGGTGCGAAGGCTGCGGATCTGTGACCGCCGGCAAGGCCGCCCCGTGGTTGCCTCGGCTGATTCTGGCCTCCGTGAACTTTCACGGCACATCGACATGCTGGTCGCCCGGCGGTCGGTCTTGGGCACCAGCCTGGAACTAACCAACTATCTGACCTGGCTCGAACAGCAGCCTCGGCTGGCCCGGCCGGGAACACCGTTGCTGGCAACGCTGGCCACCGAAATTGATTCCCGGACCGCCGCCCAGGCCGCGCTCCTGTCGGGAACCGGCACCCGCGGCCTGCCGGTGGACGAAGAAAGCCTGCTGGCCGCAGCCTTCACCACCCTGGCGGCAGGCAGCCGCGGCCTGCTGTTTCGCTCCGAACGGCGTCTCGATGCCACCGACGCCGAGACGCTGGCCCGGGCAGCAGCCGTCCAGCGGGTGAACCTGGAACTTGAGCCAATTGCCGCCTGGGGCGCCAGCGGACGGTTCACCGCCACGGCTGAGACGAGCGACCACGAGGTGCGAGCTATGGTGGTCGAGGCCTCCCGATCGCGGCTGGTGCTGGTCTGGCGGGCAGTGCAGGGGGCCCAGGTGATGGCCCGGCACTACCACGGCGACATTCCTCGGCAGGAGCAGCCGTTGACGCTGCTGGTGCCCGGGGTGCCCGAGGCCCATCGGCCCTGGGAGATCAGCCACAGCACCCTTCGCCCGCTCGACCATCGGCGGGTGACCGGCGGCGTCTCGATGACGCTCGACAACTTTCATGCCGCTGCGGTTGTTCTCATCAGCGGTGATCCGGCGGCCACTGCCCACGTGCAGGAGATTGCCCGCCGCACAGCCCCCACAGCCGCGCTGCTGGCCCGGTCGCAGGCGGCTGCCGCGATCGCCCGCAGCAGCCGCCTCGCGGCCGAGTTGCCGCGGCAGGCCCTTGGCCATTTGCCCGTCACCGAGATGCTGACCGAAGCCCAACGGGATGCCACCCAGGCCGAAGCATTTTTGCAGGCTGATCCCGCGACCGCCGTCAAACTGCTGGAGCGGTCACGGGCAATTGCCGGCCAACTGGAACGACTGTTCTGGGAGCGGGGGGTCACCGCCACCGGCTCGATTGTGGCCAGCCCGCTGACCACTTCGACTGCCAGCCTGCCTGACCATTGGCGGCTGATCGAGGCTTTGGCGACGGCAACCGCCGGCGACGACCTGCTGGTGGGCGGCGGCATGGAGCGGATCGATCTGCTCGCCGAACACGGCTGGCGGCATGTGGTACAGCCGTCGCAGACGATTGAGACCGGCGTCGAACTGGTCACCCAGCGGGCAGCGGAGGGGGAGCGAAGCCTGCGGATGATCGCGGCAGCGGCCGACCCTGAGCAGGCCCCACTGGTTGTTGAGACACCGCCCATTTGGATCACGACCCCGCCCGTACGGGCAGCCGCCGGCACCCTGCTGGAAATTTCGG
>RFVE01000024.1 GCA_009922585.1 Planctomycetia bacterium | reverse complement strand
AGCTGGCTGGGAGGCGGCTGATCTGTCCGCACCAGCAGCTTGATCGCCTCAGCCGCCTGCACACCCCCAACCACCAGCACCGCCGGGCCGATCACGCCGGCGGTGTCGCAGGTCGGCAGGCTGCCCGGGGCCGGAGGCTCTGGAATCAGGCACCGCAGGCAGGCGGTGACCCCGGGCACCACCGCCATCACCCGCCCCTCGGCGCCGATGACGCCGCCGTAGATCCAAGGAACACCCTCTCGGCAGGCAAAGTCATTGATCAGAAACCGAGTTTCGAAGTTGTCGGTGCCGTCAACAATCAAGTCGGCCGTCGCGCAGAGCGAGCCGATGGTGGCCGCCGTCAGATCAGCCACCTCGCCGTGAACCTGGAGCTGACGGTCGATTTCCTGCAACCGGCCCGCGGCGACCACCGCCTTGGGCAGTCCTGCCCGGACGTCCTGTTCGGTGAAGAGCATCTGCCGCGGCAGGTTGCTCCACTCCGGCAGGTCCCGGTCGATCAGCGTCAGCCTGCCGACACCGGCTCTGGCCAACGCCATCGCCGACACACTCCCAAGGGCCCCGCAGCCGACGACAACCACATGGGCCTCGGCGAGCTTGGCTTGGCCTTCGGCCCCGAGCGGCTGATACCGAAACTGCCGGGAGAATCGCTCGGTGTCAAAGCTATCAGCTGAGGACATGCACGTTCCAATCGCTTGGTCTACTGATGATCTGATACTCAGTGTGCTGCGTGTACCGATGGCTGCCGTGCATCATTCACCCGATGAGAAACCCGGCCCAGTCCCAGTCGGCAGGCGGCCGCTCGCCCACCAGCCGCCAGCCGGCAAGCGCCGCCTGCAGCCGGTCACAGTCGGCCCGGGTCGGTTCGGCCGCCGCCTGCCAGACCACGGCTGGCAGAGTTGCCGGCGCCCGCCAGACGTCCACCGGCAATGCATCGGCCGCCAGCCTGACCACCAGCAGATCGATTCCTGGCAGGGCTGCCGTCGGCGGCGGCTGGTCACCCGGCACTTCAGCGGCCAACAGCATGGTCCCAGCCACCCGCTTCCATTCGGCTGCAGCCGCAAACAGCTCGGCTGGCAGCACCACAGCCATTACCGCCGGATGCCGGGCGAGCCTGGCAATTCCCTCCGCCGTTGCCCCTGGTGAACCTGCTGTCAGTCGGACGAACAGGGGCCGGCCCAGCCGGTCAGCCTCGGCGAGGCAATTCCAGAACGGCAGGTGGTCATCCTCAGTGGACACAGCAGGGAGTTCAACGACCATGACAGTCGTGCCGTCTGCGGCTGCAAGCTGGTCGGCAAAGACCGCCGCAGTCGGCCTGCCGCAGGCCAGCCCCCGCGGTACCCAGCGACGGCCATCCAGCCAGAGTGAGCGACCGCGGATGCCCAACCGCCGCAGGCCGATCGCCTCGTCGAATTGAGCAACCGGCTGACCGTCAACAAACAGACGCCCGGCGACGCGGTACCGCATCGGGAGTTCAGCCGTCCAGTAGGCCGGCTCCGTCAGCACCACCCGGCCGGTGAACGCACGTCCTGCTGGAGTCTCCCGTAGCGGTGCGAACCGCACCAGCAGCCGCACCGGCAACGTCGTAGAGCGGATCGATTCCGGGCCCGAGATTGCAGCCTCAACGGCCGGCTCGGCACCAGACGGAACCATTCCTGGCGGCACGATCACCTTTACTTCCAACTCGGCCCGCAGGTCGTCGGCCCGGCCCAGTTGGGTCCGCACGACAATCCGCGGCTGCTCAGCCACGGGGAACGGAACGAATGCTGGCGATGCCGGTTCAGCTGTCACCAAACCGCTCCCGGGCCAGTTCACCCAACCCCCGCAGATCGAGCTTGCCTGAGCCCAGCAGCGGCAACTCCTCGATCCGGGCAAAGCTATCAGCCGTGGGAATCCAGAGATTGGGCAGCCCCCGCTCCGCCAGCTGACGGCAGATCAGCTGCGGTTCGAGCAGTTCCGGCAGGTGCAGCACAACTAACCGCTCGCCCTTGGTGGCATGCGGCACGGCCGTGACTACCGCCAGCAGTTCGCCATCGGCCGCCCCCAGGCAGGCGTTGATCGCATCTTCGACGAGCATGTGCGGCACCATCTCGCCACCGATCTTGGAGAACCGGCTCTGCCGGCCGGTGATCGTAATGAAGCCGTCGGCGTCGAGCCGGGCGATATCACCGGTGCAGTACCAGCCATCCTTGACCACCTCGGCAGTGAGATCAGGCCGGTCGAGGTAGCCTTGCATCACGTTGGGCCCGCCGATCCAGAGCAGGCCCTCACTGCCGACCGGCAATTCGGCGGTTCCTTCCCGGTCGGTAATCTTGGCCACGCAGCCAAGAATCGGCCTGCCGACCGTACCCTCACGGGCATCGACCGGCCGCCCGGGCACATGTCGTGAGGGGGGCACATTGGCTGCCACCAGGGGAGAGAGTTCGGTCGCGCCGTAGGCCTCACTGGGCCGCACGCCGAACTTTCGCTCGAAGGCATCGCTCACCTCGGCTGTCAGCTTTTCAGCCGCCCCAAAGACCACTTCAAGCGTCGAAAAATCCTCGGCATCGGTGCGGCGGATGTAGGTCCGCAGAAAGGTCGGCGTCGCCATCAGCACCGTGGCGTGAAACTCACGGGCCAGTCGGCCGACCACCTTGGCGTCGAGCGGATTGGTGTGATAGACGACCGCCGGATCAAGGGTCAGTGGCACCCAGAAGGCCGTGGTGTACCCATACGAATGAAAGAAGGGCAGGACCCCGAGCGCTGTGTCGGCCGGTGAGACATGCAGCAGGTCGGCGATCGCCCGGACGTTGCTGCCGACATTCTCAACCGACAGCACGACCCCCTTGGGGTCGCCCGTCGAGCCTGAGGTGAAGATGATGGTGAGCACGTCATCGGGGCTGATCCGGTCGAGACCCAGCCGCCGCTCAAGCACCGACAGTGGCAGCAGGGTCGCCTCGGCCCAGGCCTGTAACTTCTGCGACAGGGTCAGCCGCTGCCGGAGGGCGGCAGCATCGAGCAGCCGATGGCCCACCTCGAGGTTCACCCGCGACAGGAACGCCGGACTCGATATCACATGGTCGAGGCCCGCCCGCTCGATACAGATGTCGAGGATCGGCTGCGAGGCGGTGTAGTTGAGATTGACCGCCACCCGGCCCATCAAGGCCAGGGCCGCGTTGACAATTGCCGCCCCGGCGGTGGGCGGCAGCAGCACTCCAACTCGCTTTTCAGCCGGCCCAAGCGTTCGCTCAAGCACCAGCCGGGCAGCCAGGATTCGGATCAGCAGTTGCCGGCCCGTCAGCCGGGTTCCAAGAGAATCGGCCACTTTCAGCCGACCAGCAGCCGCCCGTAGGCTGCGGAGCATGTTCTGGTGCAACAGCGGAGGTGTTGCCGAGCCCAGCTTGGCGGCAGCCCCGGCGGGGGAGGCAGTTGTCGGGGCTGAACTCGCAACTGGCTGGCTCACGGCAAATTCTCTCGGGGGCACGGGCCGGGACTCCCCGGCATGCCGCGGTGCGTTGTCGCGGCCACGGCCCCCATTAGAATCAGCGGCACTCCCCCTGACCAGCGTTCCCAACCCTGACCCATCCTCAATTCATGCCGAAGTACGACCCCGCCACCATCGAGCCGAAATGGCAGGCTTGGTGGGACGAGCACGACACCTTCCGTTCCCCGCGGCTGCCGGCCAACAAGAAGGCCTACATCCTCGACATGTTTCCCTATCCCAGCGGTGATGGGCTGCATGTCGGCCACCCCGAGGGCTACACCGCCACCGACATCGTCAGCCGGGCTGCCCGGATGCGGGGCGTCAGCGTGATCCACCCGATGGGTTTTGACGCCTTCGGCCTGCCCGCAGAGGAACATGCCATCCGTACCGGCACCCCGCCACGGGAGAGTACCGAGCGAAACATCGCCACCTTCCGCCGCCAGCTGAAGATGCTCGGCTTCAGTTACGACTGGCACCGGGAGGTGGCCACCACGGACCCGGGCTATGTCCGCTGGACCCAGTGGATCTTCCTAGTCCTGCACGACACCTGGTTCGACCCCGAAACCCAGCGGGGCCGGCCGATTGCCGAACTGCCGATCCCAGCCGAGGTGGCGGCGGCTGGTGAGCAGGCCGTCGCCGCCTACCGCGACGAGCAACGGCTGGCCTATCAGTCGGAGGCACCGGTCAACTGGTGCCCGGCGCTGGGCACGGTGCTGGCCAATGAAGAGGTGATCGGCGGGGTGAGCGAACGCGGTGGGCACCCCGTGGTGCGGCTGCCACTGCGGCAATGGATGCTACGGATTACCGCCTATGCTGACCGGCTGGAGCGGGAACTCGACAGCCTCGACTGGCCGACAAGCATCAAAAAGCTTCAGCGGGACTGGATCGGCCGCAGCACCGGGGCAGAGGTCGACTTCTTCCTGCCACCGGTCAGCGGCGACACCGCCGCTGGCTTCGCAGCGTGGAAGGAGCACCGGGTTGACACCGGCTTTCCCGAGCAGGCCCCTGACAATGTGCTGCGGATCTACACCACCCGTCCCGACACGCTCTACGGTGTGACCTGCATGGTAATCGCCCCGGAGCATCCGCTGCGGGCCCGGCTGACAACCGCTGACCGGGCGGCAACGGTTGAGGCCTACTGCGAAGCAGCCAGCCACAAGAGCGACCTCGATCGTACCGATCTAGCCGAGGGGAAAACCGGTGTCTTCACCGGCTCATCCTGCGTCCACCCGCTGACCGGCGAACTGGTCCCAATTTGGGTGGCCGACTATGTGCTGGCCTCCTATGGCACCGGGGCGATCATGTCGGTACCTGCTCACGACGACCGCGACTATGAGTTTGCCCAGACCTTTGGGCTGAAGATTGTCACCGTGGTCGAGCCTGCCACGGCTGAGTCCGAACCAACCGCTCAAGACGCCGCTGCCCCACTCTTCACTGGCCGCGGCAGGGCGATCGCCTCCGGCCCCTACAACGGGATGGAGACCGACGCCTTCATTGGGCAAGTTGGGACAGACCTGCTGGAGGCTGGACTCGGCCGGCCGGCGGTCAATTACAAACTGCGGGACTGGCTCTTCAGCCGGCAGCGTTTCTGGGGCGAGCCCTTCCCGATCCTCCACGAACTCGACGCTGCCGGCGAGCCGACCGGCGTTGTCCGGGCCCTCGACCCTGAGGAGCTGCCGGTGCCGCTCCCAGAACTGACCGACTTCCGGCCAGGTAACACGCCCGATCCGCCGCTGTCGCGGGCTGACGCCAGCTGGCTCTACGTGGAGCGGGATGGCAAGCGGTATCGTCGTGAAACCAACACCATGCCCCAGTGGGCCGGATCGTGCTGGTACTACCTGCGGTTCCTCGACCCGACCAACAACGAGCAGTTTCTCGACCCCGAAGTTGAACGAGCCTGGATGCCGGTCGACCTCTACGTTGGCGGGGCGGAACATGCCGTGCTGCATCTGCTCTACAGCCGGTTCTGGCACAAGGTGCTTTATGACCGTGGCCATGTCTCTTCCCCCGAGCCCTTTGGCCGACTGGTCAACCAGGGCATGATCCTGGGTGAGATGGAATTCACCGGGTACCGGGCAGCAGCGGGGGGCTGGATCTCGGCCGGCCAGCAGGGCGAGGCCGACACGCCAATGAAGATTCCCGCCGAGCAGGTCGAGAAGCAAGGCGAGCACTTCGTGCTGCGGGATGCCCCGCAGGTCCGGGTCGAGAGCCGGGCCTACAAGATGTCGAAGAGCCGCGGCAACGTGGTCAACCCCGACCAGGTGGTCCGCGACTTTGGGGCGGACGCGCTGCGGCTCTACGAAATGTTCATGGGGCCGCTGGAGGCAACCAAGCCCTGGAGCACCACCGGGGTCGGCGGAGTGCGAAGCTTCCTCGACCGCTGCTGGCGACTGGTGGTCGATGAACGGGCTGAAGCCCTCGCGGTCGCCGCGCAGGTCTGCGAGGACGAGCCAGACGCTGACCAGCTGCGGCATTTGCACCGGACGATTGCCAAGGTCACCACTGACATCGACTCGCTCTCTTTCAACACGGCGATTGCCAAGATGATGGAGTTCGTGAACTTTGCGACACCGCTTGAGCGACGTCCGCGGTCGCTGCTGACGCCGTTCGTGAAGCTGCTGGCACCGTTCGCCCCGCACCTTGCCGAAGAACTCTGGGCGTTGCTTGGCCAGGCTCCACCGGTGTCGTTGGCCGATTGGCCAGTGGCCGACGAGCAGTGGCTGCGGGACGAGACCATTGAGATCCCGGTACAGGTTCAGGGCAAACTCCGGGCCCGGGTCGTGGTGCCAGCCGATGCAGATGCCGCTGCCCTCGAAGCCGCAGCGGCGGCTGAGCCGAAAATCGCCGCCTTGCTCGATGGCAAGCAGATTCTGAAGGTCGTGGCAGTCCCCGGCCGACTGGTCAACTTCGTTGTGAAGGGCTGAATCACCGGGGGTCAGTTTCGTCGGGAAAGTCAGTCTGTCTGACACAATCCGCTCATTGCTCGGCGGTTTTCATCGAGTTCTGACGAAACCTGATTTGGCCAGCCGGCTGGCCTCCCGTAGCATGAGGAGGCGAGGCGGCAGTGGAACGGTAGCGGCTGATATTCGAATGGTATTTCGGCAGGGCACTGCCGAGGTTTGGGAGAGCGACTGGTTATGAGCGTGAAGAACGTGTTGGCGTTGGTTCTCGGTGGCGGTCGGGGTACCCGGCTATTTCCCCTCACCCGCGACCGTTCCAAGCCGGCCGTCCCGCTGGCCGGGAAGTACCGGATCATCGACGTGCCGCTGTCAAACTGCATCAACAGCGGCGTGCAGCGGATCTACGTGATGACCCAGTTCAACTCGGTCAGTCTGCATCGCCATATCCGCCGCACCTATACATTCGACCCGTTCAGTGGTGGCTATGTCGAAATTCTGGCGGCCCAGCAGACCAACGAGGCGACCACTTGGTACCAGGGTACAGCTGACGCGGTCCGCCAACACATTCGGCTGCTGCAGGATTCCGACATCAAGCAGGTGCTCGTACTCTCCGGCGACCAACTCTACCGGATGAACTACGCCGATCTGCTGGCCACCCACGAGGCTCATGATGCCGATGTGACCATCGCCGGCATTCCGGTGACCGACGAAGCCTCATCAGCTTTTGGCATCATGCGATTCGATGATTCCGGCCGGGTCGAGGGCTTCCTTGAAAAACCAAAAACCCGTGAAGAGCTTGAACTGGTCCGCACCGACCCAGGCTGGATTGAGCGGGCAGGCATTCCGGCAGCCGGCCGCAGCCTGATGGCGAGCATGGGCATCTACCTGTTCGACCGCGACTGCCTGCTCGATCTGCTGATGAAAACCGATTACCAAGATTTCGGCAAAGAGGTCTTTCCGGCGGCAATCCGAGCCAAGAAGGTACAACTGCATCCCTTCGACGGCTACTGGGAGGACATCGGCACAATTCGCTCGTACTACCAGTGCAACATCGACCTGGCAAAACCGGTGCCGCCTTTTGAATTGGCGACCCCCAATGCACCGATCTACTCGCGGGCCCGGTTCTTGCCCCCATCACGCATTGACGGCGCGAGCATTCGTTCCAGCCTGATCTCGGATGGCTGCACGATCGGAGCCGGTGCAGTGATCGAAAACAGCGTGATTGGCCTACGCTGCCAGATTGGCCGCAACGTTGTCATCCGCAACTCGGTGATTCTGGGAAATGACTACTACGAAACACCGGAGCATCTGGCCGCCGATCTCTCGCAGAATGTCCCTCCGCTGGGCATTGGTGATGGGGCAATCATCGAGGGGGCGATCGTCGACAAGAACGTCCACATCGGCAGCCGCACCCGGATCGTCAACGACCATGGCCTGAACGACACTGCCGATAGCGAGCGGTTTACCATCCGCGACGGAGTGGCGGTGGTACCGAAGAACGCAATCGTGCCCGACGGCTGGCAGCCGGAGCCTCAGACTGCCCAGACGGTATCCACCGGCTGATTACTCGCCGCTGGCTGTGACCACCTCATCGGCGGCGTCCTGGCCTTCGGCTGCTGTCAGGAGGACCGAGACGTTTTCCGAATCATCAGCAGCAGTGATGTTTGATGCAGCAATCCTGCGCGTGGCCGGTGCGGCAGCAACCTGACGATCCTCAACAGGTTCGGTCGAAACAACCGGTGGCCAAGGCTGAGGTCGTTTCCAAATCGGCAGAATGCCGTTGTTTCGCACCCTGAAGTCATTTTGATCGGCCGCCCCCGGAACCGTTCCTGAATAGTCAAACGGCGAAGGACACATGGTGCAACCAGTGCCAATGGTCAGGCCGCCAAGCAGCAGGCTCAGACAGGAAGCTCCCCAACCACCCGAGTGTCTGTGTCGTTGCACGTCTTGGCCTCACAGCAGCAGCCGCTCGCCGGGCGGCTGTGAAAAATTCAGCGGCTGTTCCCCGCATACCCCAAAGAACCCGATTGTTTCATCGGATCGCTACAGCCTGAGTCTGCAGAAAAAATGGCGGGCTCCCTTAAGGTTCTACGGGAGTCATGCGCCGCGCCCACGGTCGGACCGTGGTGGACGCCTCTCTGCCTCAGCCGACATCAACTGCAGTTCGGGAACGAGCTATTGACGAATCAGGAGTTGCGAACCCGTCCCGAGAATATCGACGAGGTCGGCGAAATCGGCAGTCGAGATGAGCAAGACGGCTGCAGATGGGGTGGTCGCAACAAAGCCCGGATCATCCGCAGGCTCAATCCGCAGGCCATCGCTGAGCAGAAGGGCAGCCCCCTCATCAGCCTGATAGGCGACTGGCACGGCCTGACCAGTTACCCCTGGCGATCGGGCAGCGGGGCGAAGTTCCACCAGCCGCACCGACGTGCCGCTGCGGGCGGTGAATCCACCTCCGATTGCCGCGGGGAAGCTGCCGGCATAGCGACCGCCAACTTGGAGGCTGAGCCGGCGCCGCGACAGGCTTACAACCGCATCAAACGGCCCGCGTACAACCTTGAGGGCCTGGCCGGCACTCGGGCCCTCAGGGCCGATGCCGTTGATGTTGGCCAGCAGGGCAGCAGGTATTTCCAAGGGTGCTGCAATGCTTTCAAGCGTTTCACCTGCCGCAACAATGTGTGGTGGCAGCAGCAGATCCTGTGTCGAATAGATCACTGTGCCAGCCAGTTGCCCGAGCAGGTTCTCAAGTTGCTGGCTCTCCTCTAGACTGAGCGAACTGTCGTCGTACCAGACTGAGAGAATCGCCAGCGCCTCGGCATACCGACCACCTTCAAGTTTTTCATGGGCATCCGCCCAGGCCGCAGTAAAGGCTGCTGAGTCGCTGCCGCTTTGTGCCGCCTCCAGTGAAAAGGTTTGCTGCGGGTCCACTCCACCGGCTGGCTGAGGCGGAATCGCTGCCACCGCCTCGATATAGGTGGGAGACATCTCTGCAGACGCTGATGCCGATGGTGTCTGTGCAACTATTGCCGGGGATGCTGTCGGGCCAACCTCTGGCTGGACTGGGGGTGCCGCAACCGCGGTCGCAGATGGCTGAGGGGGTGTGGCTACCGTCGCGGTCGCCGCGGCAGCCAATGGGACGGATGGCTCAGGAAGCTCAACCGCAGGTGGGGTTGGCTGCACGCCGGTGAAAGCAGGCGCCTCGTTCCCTGCAGTGCCATCGGCATCAGACGCCCGCCAGTCTGGCCCACCACGACTAGGACCCTTTTGAATAATTGAATAGGCACCATACAGGATCATGCCGAGTAGACCGAGCACGACGAGTGGCCTCAGTGCCTCGAGCGGATCACTTCTGGTTTCCCGGCGGTGCTTCGATTTCGGTCGGCGTGCCATCGGCGGCGGCTCCTGTTCTGCCACCCGGAAGCAGTGGCAACACGGGTGATTTGCTGAAATTTGCAGGAACCCTAGTGACTTACAGTGGCTGATTCCAGACCGTTTCCGGTATTCCGGCCGACAAAAGCACGGTTCATGATCGGAGATTATTCGAATGGCTTCGACTTGTCGGAAGTGGGGTGGGACTGGTGAAATAGGGAAATGTCCCGCTGCAACCTGTTTCTTATCTGCTTGGTCATCCCGGCCTGCCTGCTCACATGGGTCGCGCGGGATCGGTCTGGCCTGGGGCGGCAGTTTGCTGCAGTGGTTCGGCAGGTCGATCGCCGCTACATCGAATCTGTCGACGCTGGACAACTTTTCAAAGCCGCAATGAATGGGCTATTCGCATCTTTGGATGTGAATTCCCGCTACGTTGATGCTGCCACCTATCTGGATTGGAGTGACACGCGCGGCCCGACAGCAGCGGGCATAGGGGTTGAGATCGCGACAGTGGAATCCCCTAGCGGAGTCGTTGTCGTTGCTCCAGTCCCCGACGGCCCGGCCTGCCAAGCCGGCCTCATTGCTGGTGACCGAATCCTCACAATCAATGGCCAGCCTGTCGGTGATCTGAGCCTCCAGCGGGTTGCAGAGAAACTGCGTGGTCCAGAAGGAACCAGTCTTCGTCTTGAAGTTGTGACTCCTCCCGAAACCAACTCCCGCGCGGTAACCATCTCCCGGCAGCCGCTGTCGGTGGCCAGCATTCAGGGTGACCGGCGACTGGCCGACGGCCGTTGGGACTGGTGGCTGGAGGGGGAACCGGGGATCGCCATGATCAGAGTCAAGCGGTTCGGCGAAGGGACCAGTGCGGAGATTGCCGAAGTACTGACGACCCTGAACTCGGAAACCCCACCGTCCGGTTTGGTGCTTGACCTCAGAGGGAATCCCGGTGGCCTGTTCGAGGCCGCCGTGGCTGTCTGTGATCTATTTCTGCATGAGGGAACGATCGTCACCACCAACGATCGTCGCCAGACGTCGGCCCGCCAGACCAGGCAGGCCACCCCTGGCGATCTGCTCAATGGAGCTGAAATCGTAGTGCTCATCGACGACCTCACGGCCAGCGCCGCCGAAATCGTTGCAGCCTGTCTGCAGGATCATGGCCGGGCGACCATCGTCGGCAGTCGCTCCTACGGCAAGGGCTCTATTCAGGTTTTGTTGCCTTTGCCCGATAAAGCAACGGCGATTGAGCTTACGACGAGCGAGTACCGAAGACCGTCGGGAACTACCATCGATCGGCCAGCTGCCAACACTGCCAATCGCCCCTGGGGCGTCATCCCCGACGCCGGTTACGCGTTGACCCCAACCCGTGAACAGCTCGACCGCTGGCGGGCGTGGCGGCACGATCGTGACCGGCCGACTGCTGCCAGAGGTGTGTTTCATCAATCGGCCACGAATGCCGATCCGGCGGCAACCCTGCCACGGCATGCCGATCCGGTGCTGGCCCGTAGTCTGCAGGCCTTCTCAGCAGCTATGCCAACGAGAGAACACTGAGTTGGTGTTCAGCGGTGTCGATCAGGACAGGAATCGGTGGCAGCCAGGGCAGCCCGGGCTTCGGCGGCAAGAAAGAAGCTCCCCGCGACGCAGATCAGCCCCCGGCCAGCGGCCAGTTTCCTCGCCAAGTCGACCGCTTCGGCTGGCGATGACGCAGCCAGCGGATCCCGCCAGCCTGCCTGCACCGCAGCTTCCCTGAGATTTGTGAGCGTAGCCGCCCGAGGATTTGTGGCGTAGCGGGTAAGGACAACCGCGGTAAACAGCCGTCGTGCTTCGCGCAGAATTTCAACAAGCTGTTTGTCCCCGCTGGCGGCAAACACCAGAATCCGGCGGCGGGGTAGTCCGTTGGCGGCACCGAGTGTCTCGACAAGAGCCCCCATTGACGAAACGTTGTGGGCCGCATCGAGCAGCACCGGCGGCTGCTCAGAAAGCCACTCGATCCGCGCCGGCAACCGGGCCTTCCGCAGACCGCGGCGGATCGCCGGTTCTGAAACCGTAAAGTCACTTGGTGGCAAAGCCCGCACCGCCATGATTGCTGCCGCTGCGTTGATCGCCTGATGCCAACCAGGCATGGCAGTCGCGTAGCTGCCGCAGCGACTCCCTGGAGGACATTCGAGTGTGAACGAGGTGGCATGAAGGTTGGGGCGATCGACCGACGGGCTGACCTGAAAATCCCGGCCCAACACCTGAAGCGGAGCTTGCAGCCGGCTTGCCGTACTGGCAATCACTGCCGCCGCCGCAGGATCAGTTGCAACCGAAACAACTGGACAGCCATGGCGGATGATGCCTGCCTTCTCGGCTGCAATTTTTTCGATGGTATCTCCCAGCACGTCCATATGGTCAAGGCCGATGCAGGTAATCACCGACACCACTGGCTGGCAAAGATTTGTGGCATCAAGTCTGCCCCCAAGCCCCGTCTCGATCACAGCCAGATCAACCCGGCGCCTGGCAAAGTGTGTGAAGGCAACGGCCGTCAGGATTTCAAACCAGGTCGGCCCTGGCTGTTTCCGCCGCGCCGCAAGTCGGTCCAGTCGTTCGACGGCCGGCATGACCAGCCGAAAGGCAGCCAGCAGGTCGGCTGTGGCGATTGGCCTACCGCCGATCATAATACGTTCTTCGAGCCGGTCGACGTGCGGCGACAGGTAACAACCGACCCGGTAACCGGCGGCTTGAACCATCCTTGTCAGCATGGTGGCAGCCGATCCTTTTCCCTTGGTGCCGGCGAGATGAGCAGCAGGAAACTGCCGCTGCGGATCACCGCTGGCCTGCAGCAGTTGACGCATCCGTGAGAGGGTAAAGCCCCCAGACCGAGAGCCACCCACCGGCATCCGTTCAAAATTCGCTCGCTTATCCAGCCACTGAAGGGCCCGCAATCGGGTCAGGGGTCGATTACCGTCAGGCTCGTGTTCGGCCACAGCGTGGTCTCGTGAAGGCGGGGGGGCTGGTCAGGATGGCCCAGCCACGGAAGAGGTTATCCACCATGCCTGCCTCAGGACCAAACCGGAATTGATTTCGAACCGAGATTTCTTGACTCTCCAGCGGTGTTTTGTCCATGTCCAATGCTCAGCCACTACCGCCAATGCCGCTTCCATCGAATCGTTCCTGCAAAGCAAGTGACTCCGCGGAACCACCGCGGAGCAAGCTAGCCTGGCGGCTCTGCCTGTTTCCAGCTGCGTTGGTGCTCACCATGATGACTGCTGATGGTGTTGGCTACAAAGAACATGCCAAGGCAGCCGAACATGTCACGGTGTTCGACGATCTCACCGGCAGTCTGACACCCCCTCTTTACATCCCGCAGCCCGAAGCCGAACGGGCCATTATCGTCGACATGGCCGACAGCCCTCTCGATCCGTCGGCTGATCCGTGGTGTCAGCGTTATGGTGGCAACTCATCCTGCATTGCTCCGGCCAGGCTGCCCTGCTGGCCCCGCTGGTTTGCCAGCGCGACAGGACTCGTGATGACGCGAAGCCTACCCAGCGGTAGCACCTCCACCGGCCCGGGTGGACTCACGGTCTCGACTCGATCGGCTGATGCAAGCTGGCCGGGTGGAGTCGATCTGCGGGTAGGCCGCTGGTTCGGGGAAGAGCAGCGGCAGGCGATCGAACTGATTTACTGGGGTGTTTACAACATCGGTTCAACCGCCCCGCAGCAGACCGGATCGGCCAGTGGTGCCCTCACCCGATCGGATCTGGTGAATGACGTCGAAATCAACTGGCTCTACTCGCTTGGTGACCGCCCGGAGTTCCACGCTGATAACCGCCGAGTTAACTGGATGTGGCTGGCAGGCTTTCGATTTTTCCAACTTGAAGACGATTTGGCGGTGATCGCCTTTCCGGGCGACATCGACTTCGATGTCACCACAAACAACAACCTTTTTGGCGGTCAACTGGGGGGAAGGTTTGACTGGTCGTTTGCCCCACGGTTTCGCTTTGCCGTCGTGCCGAAGTTTCTGCTGGCAGGCAACGCCATCAGCAACCTGGCAACCAGCTCCACCGGCGGCACCAGTACCGCCGACGTCCGCTCAACCCTCGGAGTCTTTTCCTGGCTTGGCTCAGTCGACACCTCGCTCGCCTGGGATGTCACCGATCGCTGGAGCCTGTGGATTGGATACCGAGTGGTTGGCGTCGGCAATATTGCCCAGGCCGACGAACAGTGGCCGGCAACAATCCCGGCCTCAGCTGCCAGCCTTCAGGGGGTCACCGCCGGCTCAGACTCAATCATTCACGGTGGATTTGCTGGTTTCGAAAGCCGCTACTGATGCATTATCGGTAGCCGTCGTGGCAGGTAGAGCATGACTTAGTAACGGCCTTGGCTGCCGTGATAGCAGTTTCGTAGTCAGCCTGCTGCACGGCCTTTCGCAGCGTCAGGGCCTCCTCCTGCATTGTCGCGGCATACCCACGGTAGGTGTCATCGTCCCAGTCAGCAAAGGCTTCCCGAACGATCAGCTCACCAAAAGCAGCAACGAACTCAGCCTCATGCAACAGCCGCTCGGGGTCCTCGGCAAAGGCATCCTTGGACGCTGTCCCCTGAAGCAAAAAGCGTTTGGCCGCCTCCAACCGCCGCATCAACACTGCCCGGTCACAGAGCTGACTCCATTGGAACTGCTGCTCGTCATCGGGCTCTGCATTAATCGTCTCCCCCAAGATCAAAGCAGCTAATTCCTCCGCCCGGATGCAGGCCTCAGCATAGGCTTTCCCACCATCACGATCGATGTGACTGGCAACCCGGGCGAACTGATCCCGAAGCCCAGCTGCGGCGGCGCGCCAGCTGGAGCGAATATCGTTTGGCTTGTCGTATGCCGCCATCAAGCCGAAAACGACTGAAATCATATGAAAACGGTCAAGGGCGGAAGCGAGACTACTGTTGAATGCTGTTTGCGTTTCGGTCGCCCGCTGCAGTGGTGGCAGTGAAAGTTTGATCTCATCAGCGAGGGTGGCCCCTGAAACCAGTGTCGACCAGAGCCGGCTGCCGTCACTATCGGTCTGAGGAGATGAGTGACTGGCCTCTTTGGGAACCGCAAAATTCGGTCTGGGGCCAGTGAGTAGCCGGAGGGCATCCGGTTCGAGAATGTCACTGGCTGGCAGCTGCTCAGCCGCCGGTGCCGGCTGCCGACGGGCTGGCTTGCCGCTACCGATACCGATCACCTGGCCTGAGGCCGATGCCAGCATGAGGAGGCCGCCAGTCACGCAGCCGACAGACACAAGTCGCCAATCCTTTCGCTCACACGCGTCAGACGACCAGAACCACCCCATCTTCTCCACCCTTCCAGGTAAGCCGTCTTTCCGCCACTGGCTGGTTTCGACCTTGACCCCGCAGCCGCAGGTCAGCGACCATCACGAATCATCTACTCTCGGATGAGGAGGCCAGCCAGTGGCCAACGGAGGCAGATACACATCTCTGGAGCCTAACGGGATGCAGCCAGTGACATCAACCAGAACTGTTCGCCGCAACGAAGACGAAAATTTGGCGGTGCCGCAGCAAAGACGAATGCTGCGGGCTGTCTCTGTCTGGCTGTTCTCGTTCGTCGCCGGCTGTTGTGTCCTGGGTCTGACCAGTCAATCTGGCTGCTCTGCTGGCGGTGCCGAACCCCCCGCAGCCATGAATCTTGAACCCGCAAAGATGGTCGTGAGTACGTTTCTTCAGGCCATCAAACGGGGAGACGAGCAGGCGGCACTTGCCATGCTGACCGATGTAGCCCGGGCCAAAACCCAGGAACTTGGCCTTTCGGTCGCTCCACCGGTGAAAGACACCGCCACGTACAGCATCGGTGACTGCGAGGCCGTCGGAGATGCCGACGACATCGTGCATGTCGCCACCGCTTGGACAGACACCGACGAGGATGGGTTCACGACGACCGACAACGTGATCTGGGTCTGTCGGCTTGATCCAGAGGGCTGGCGAGTGGTCGGGATGGCAATGCGAATTTTCCAAGATCTCCCCCCATTGCTGCTTGACTTTGAAGATCCCGAGGACATGCTCGCGAAGCAGCGGATGGTCGCCGGCGAGATCACGCGGCGGGCAAAACTGGCAGCGCAGCAGCCAGCCGGGCCCCAGCCCACTGCCAGAACCGCAGATGGGACTGGTGACAGAGTCGTCGAATAGTCTGGCGACCACTGCTTCACGAGATTGCTGGGGCAAACGCCGGGCTCGTCCAAGCGCTCTCTTTTCGGTCTTGCTGCGGATTTCCCCGCCGGAAACAACCGCCATCCGGCGAAATTTCCTCGATTTTCGCTCGAATCACCCCCCCAGCAGGAGTTGTTCAGGGCCCTTCTCTCCGCCCCGAATAACGCTACAAGCACCCCATTCTCCCTAATTTGCTTGACAGTCATATTTTGACCGCTAGCCTCATGGGCTGTGGATGTTCTTGAGATCTGGACCGACCTGCAGCACCTGCAGGGGGGTGCCACGGGTTGTTCCGTCAGGTCTTCGGAACGTGCATCTTGTTCTCGGTTGCTGCGGTTCGGTGGCCGTCCCGGATCAGTCCAGCGTGTCGACGGTCGCATGAAACGCACAGCAGATGCTTGTGCATTCAGACTTCGGAGGAAGAAATGAAGCGTTTTCTCGGAATTTCGTTCGCGGCGTTCATCGCCCTGATCGCTTTTGCTTTGGTCAGTGGCGACACTGCCGCCGTGGCTGGCCTGCGTCACGGCTGCCATGGCCGTCGCTGCCACGGTCGTCGCTGCCATGGTCTGCTCCACCGTCGCAAGAATCGTTGCCACGGCGAAGAAGCCGTCAGCTGCAATTCGTGCGGCGAAGCCAGCAGTGGCTGCGCAAGCGGCAACTGCGGTGGCGAAGCTGTGATCGAAGAAGCTGCCCCAACTGAGGCTGCCCCGACCAAGGCTGCTCCGGAGGCTCCGGCTGCTCCGGCCAAGACCTGAGCCGAGCTTCAGACCGTTTGATTAGCTGGCTGAATCTGCCCTGAGATTGTCAGCCGCACAAAAACAACCGGATCCCGCCACTGGTGGGATCCGGTTTTTTTTGGTTATTCGTCGGCTGGAGGTGTAGGCGTCGCCGAATTCTCTCCGGTAGGGCTCTTCTCAGACGTTGGGCTATCTTTGTCAGAATCGGGGGCTGAACCCGCAGCATCGAGAAGCTGCCTCAACAGTCGTCTGGCCGGCCGACTCTGCTTGGGTGTGTCCGCTGAATCGCCGGAAGGCTGCGTCTTGTCCTTGTCCACCTGTTCCTGCTTACGGGCTGCGCGCCGCCGGGCCACTTCGTCTAGCAGGCCTCCAACCGCATCGATCACGGCATCGGTCGTCGGATCGTCAGACACCTCGGCCGGGAGCATTCCCTTAAGTTGATTGAGCTTCGCAGCCGTTCCGCCTGATTCGTCTCGTGCGGGTTTTTCTGCACCAACGGCAGGCCGGTCGCCCTTGTCGGCTTCCGAGTTCAAAGGCCTCACTCCCGAATTGCTTGATTGAGTCTTCGTCGCTACGGCCCGCTCGGCACGCTGCTGCCGTAGATTTTCCAACACGTCGCCGGCCACGGCCGTGACCGTTTGCTTGAGCGACTCATCAAGCTTTAACTGCGGCTCATCGAGGTTTCCAGCAACCCGGAGTCGTAGCGTTTTCCCAGCAATCGCCGCCAGCAGTGGTCTTTCCTGTGGCAGATCAGCCGGAATCGGTAGAGACAGCGTGAGGTCGAGTGAACGATCATCAAGACCGACCGAGCCCGCTGATTCAATGTCGAGTCGCTCACCCGATTCGACCAAAGGGATGCCAAAAGCGAGCCCCTCATGCCAGACCCGACGATTTGCCTGGCGAAATTGCACCCGTGAAGCCTCGGCAACACGGATCGTCGGCGGTGCAGGCAGCCGACCCGGCAGCACTCGCACCAGTCCCTCGACGAGCGGGCCTGGCCCAACGTCAACCTTGTGCAGCGTAAGCATCCCACTCACGATCGCCTCTTCACCACGCCCGGCGGGCCACCTTGCCTCATCGATCACCAGCGAAAACTCTCCACCGGTTCGAGTGGCGTCTGCCAGAATTGGGGCGGCGTAGGCGAGCACACCGGCGGCTACCGACGGCTCCAGCCGGGCGTGATCAAGGAGTGTGACCGGTGCCAATGACCATTCGCGGTCACCCGCGACCGTCCGTCGCAGGGTTGCCTCCAGATCAATTGGCTCGCTCTCCCACCGGTCCTTCGTCCAAGGGCCATGAACTCGGATCTTGGCATCTGCCACCACCACCCGGACCTGCTCATCTGCCACCGGGGCGTCACCGGTTGACGCAGGCGGCTCTCCCGGAGCCTCCCCTGAAACTGGACGTTTTGGTGGCCGACCAAGCAACTGCTGCAGATTCGAAACATGCTGTTCGTCAAATACAAGGTCCAGCGTCAGGCCGGTCACGTCAATGCGACCAAGCCGACCGCGCTCCATCAGGATCGCCAGCAGGCCGTGATCACCCCTGATCTGTTCAACCGATATCGGAGTCGGACTGCCGTCTGCTGGTATCAGCCCAAGTCCTCGAATGGAAAGGGGTGAAAACCAGCCGATTGAAGCAGCCTCCACTCGGATATCGCCTTTCAATTCCGGGATGGACCGTAGCAGAAACTGCCGCACGCCCGCCGGTGAGACAAGCCAGTTGGGCAGGGTGGCCACGACGACGGTGGCAACGGCGGCAAGGACGATGCCAACGGCGAACACTGGCCGCATCGGTCGGGATCGCTTCACGGCAGCTCCTTTCGAGCCAGCCCCAACAGATTCCGGCTCGGCTGGAAGCGGCTGGCCAGACGCGTGCGTTGGATTGCTGGGTATCTGCTCTGCCATCGTCTCGCCTCCTTCTGCTGCCAACCACCCTGAGAGGTGGCCAGCTGATTTCTCGCCTCGCGCAAAACCCCAGATCACCATGGGGCGGCACCGTAACGATTGTAAGCGGCCGGCCCGAGACCGTTCTCAAATGAAGCGGCTGGCGGGGCGTTCCGCCGTCGCTACACTAGGTGACATGCGGGCGTAGCTCAGTTGGTAGAGCGCTAGCTTCCCAAGCTGGATGTCGAGGGTTCGAGTCCCTTCGCCCGCTCTGAAAAGACGTGGCGGGGAGTGGCGGCAGCAGGCGTTATCCACAGTCTGCTAGGGACGCTCAACTCCAAACGTATTGTTCCCACCGGTCTCAAGCTGGTGCCTCAGATCAATCACTTCGTTGGTGAGCTGATCGATGTGCCACTGCATCTCATCAATGAGCGATGGCACATAATTCGGACGATTGAGAAGTTCGAGGTGAATCTCGGCCATCTCAAGCATCGCCTCAAGCCGCTGCATGTTGACCGCGGCCACTGCTGCCAGCTTGACGTCCTTCGCAGTCCGTTCATTAGCCTTGCGGGCTGCTTCGAGGTCATCTCTGACGTTGGCTACGGCAATCTCAGCAGCCGCTAGGTTCGTCTGTTTAACTGTTGTTCGGGGATTTTCTTTGGCGATATCCGCCTGCCGCCTCGTTAAGTCGACATGTCGGCTGAGACGTACAACTTCGCGCGGCCCCACCGCGTTAGGAACAAGCTGATTGGCCTTGGTGGCCCGCTCAAGGTTGAGCTCTGCCAGCTGTTGGCGGGCTTCCGCATAGCGAATCTGCAACTCAGCTGGCGTTAGCAGATTGAGCCTGCGTCCTGCTCCCCCTGCCGCTGGCTCTGCAGCGCGAGCGACCTCGAACTGGGCCGCACCAAGGCAGATCGCAATCAACAGCAGAAACACTCGCCAGCAGCTCACACCCAACCGTCCACAATAGGCCATCGCAAAAGGCACCCTGAAAAGTGGTTTTTTCATCGCAACACCTCTTCGCCCGTGTCCGCGTGCCCGCCCTCTGAATAGTATGCAAGCAACTCGTCAGCTGACCTCCTGCCACTTTGGCCGGTCAGCCGCCAGGACCTTGCGGGAGTGTTCCCATGCGACATAAATCTGATGAGCCGAGTCACGACCAGCGGCTGCGGCTGGCCACCAATCGGCAGGACACCCAGCCAGCTGAGGTTGAAGCTCGCTATGTCTGCGACTCATGCGGTGAGGAGATCGTCGTGCCGATCGATGTCACTGAAGGACGGCACCAGGACTATGTGGAAGACTGCCCTGTCTGCTGCAACCCGATGGTGCTGCACGTCGATATCGCTGATGACGGTGAACCGCTGATTCGCAGCGAGCACGAGTAGCGAGAGCTGGTCAAGCTGATGGCTGCCAAGGATTGTCGCCTGTTTGGCGAAACTCCCAGGGTGGTTGTGGATTGTCTTCTGTCCAGAGCCCCCTCCGGCCCTGCTGTGCTTGTTGCTGCTCAGAAGTGAGATGAGTTCCGGTCGCCGGGTCGGCCCAGGCCGCTCCGGCGGCCACCAACGCGGCGCTCACGTCACGACCATCGACGGACACTTGGCATATTTCCAGCCCAGCGGTATCGCGGCCGATGACCACGACAGCAATACGCTTGCCAAAGACCAGCTCGGCGAGTGACTCACGTGACTCTCGGCCGTAAGGCTGTCCGGGTTCCGGAGCATCAATGCCAGCCAGCACCAACTTCTGCTGGCGGCCTGACTCATCAAGACAGGTCAGCGTGTCACCATCGGTTACGCCGATGCACCGCCACCAGGCGACTGCCGCCGATGCAGGTGGCTGGTCAGGGGCCGTGGTGACGGACTGACTGACAGGCTGGGTCGGAACAGTTGGTGCCCTTGGCGTGTCCGCCAGCATGGTGCCCGGGGTTGCCGGAATCGTCACTGCCACTTCGTTTGGCTGTGGCTGACTGGCATCAATGGCAACGGTTGCCCACTGGCCCGAGGGGGCGGCTGGTGGTGGGGGTGTTACTGGTGACGGTACGGCTGCTGGTGGAGGGGCTGGGACAGGTTGCCGAGCCACCGCAGGGGCAGGCAGTGAAGCGGCGACGGGGGGTGACGCGGTCGCAACTTGGGAACTGGAAGGGGTTGGCATGATGGCCGGTGCTGCCGCCCACTGAGATGGCGGCGTGCCCTCGGGGGGCAAAATTGGTTTCCCAGCCAGCACGGGTGCGTTTGCCGGAAACCGAAACGGCTGTGGACGATAATTGGTGACGCGGGCAATCGGAACAACGGCCCCCGGCCCTGAGACCGTCTGCACCGTGAACCACCAAGGACGCCTCACCACGGGCGGGGGCGGCACGTAGCCCGGGGCCTGAATACGATGAACCTGGGTCCGACTCGGCTGCTGCACCAACGGTACAACGTACTGCTGGGCCAATGCCGGAGAGACGACGACAACCATGCCGGTCGCCAGGAGCAGGAAGCGAACATTGCCGACAATGATTCGCGGTCGCACAGCCTGTTTCGTGAGCAGCGTTTGACCTGTCACCAGATCTCCTCACTCGTGGATGGCGGCGACCTCCATTCCGTCACCTGCCAGCAATCTTCATCGGCAAAACCGAACTCCCGTGATCGATAAACTGGCCATCCATTGCCCGGTCTATCGGCCTTTGCTCATTCCAGAAGCCCCCCCAGCCTCGCCATCCTTGCCAACCCTGCTCACGAGCCCACTCACTCCGTCATTTTTTCAGGAAATAGCGTGACTTCTTTCCGAATCGTCGGGGCGTTTCCATGTGAGTCCGAGCAGAACCTACACTGGAGTAATGCTTCGGGTGACATTCAAAGACCCATTCGTATGGGTCACCGCTTGCTGGGTCGGGGCCATCATCACCATCGCCCCACCAGCTTCTGCGCAACTGCCAGCGACCGCTGAGGTGTCACCGCCCCTGCAAGCACTCGTCGCACAGGCCGAACGAGCCGGCCTCCGGGTATTGAGCAGCCGCCACCTCATCCTGGTCACCGATCGACCACCCCGGGAGGCCGATGGCCTTCACGAACTGCCAGGGATCTTTGACGAGGCCTTCGCGGTCTGGTGCAAACACTACAAGCTCGATCCAGCCGACCACGCCGACTGGCAGGCACTCGGCTGCTTGGTGGTCGACCGGGACCGATTCCGGGCTGCCGGATTATTGCCCGACGAGGTGCCCGAGGGCGTACACGCCTTCACGACCACGCTGCTGAAACTCAACACTCCGACCTGGTATACCGAGGGAATTGCCGAGTTTCTGGCGACGCACCGACTGGCTGCGACTGCACCGCGTTTTCAGCTCACGCCGATTCCGGCGGCAGCCTCCGACGTCGAACAACTGGGACGCATCGAGACGATCGCCCGGCTGCGTGCCGCTGGCGAGGCTCCCAGTCTTGATGACGTGTTCCAGCTTCGCCCCACCCTGCATGGCACGCTCACCAGCTACGCCTCAGCCTGGGCCGCCGTTGCGTTTCTCGCCGGGCATCCGCGGTATGCCAAGGCACTTGCAACGGCCGAGCGAGGTCCGCTCGATGCCCGGTTCACAGCCAGACTCACCAAGCACCTTGATTGGGATGAGGCTGCCGCCCGCCGCGACTTCGATGCCTTCACCGCCGACCTCGACTATGGCTATGAATTCGAACGGATGACCGTCGACTGGTCGCCTGGAGAGCCAGTTGCGTCGTCGGAACCATTGGCGGAGCGGAAAACCCGACCGTACTCGAGAGCGAAGCCGACGGGATCTCAATCGACTGGTACAGAGGCCAACCGGTCGGCCGGTTGCTAGCTGCCCAGTGGGATGGACCGTCAGCGGGCAGCCACCGTCCTGCCTTCAAGGTGTTGGGCACCAGTGCAGAAATGACCATCACCGCAATCACGAATGGCCCACTCTTCCTCCGCGTCAATCTCCAACCCTGGCAGCAGAAGTCGGCCTGCAAGGACCTCACGGCGAGCCTGGCGATTCACGATTAAGGGAGAGAAAAGGTGGCAGGACTCTTTTCTGAACGGCACCCCGACTGGGGACGCCGTCCAGGGCCACGTCGCGACCGGCGTCTGGGAAAAGAGTCCTGACACCTTTTTCGCACCATCTACACCCGTTCGAGTTTGGTTACCCGGCCGGTGCTGACCCACTCGGCCACGAAGATGTCACCCTCCGGCGTGAAGCAGGCGTCGTGCGGATGAACAAACTGGCCGTCGAGCCACTGCTGCGGCTGACTCCGCAGCCCCTTGATCGACTC
>RFVE01000230.1 GCA_009922585.1 Planctomycetia bacterium | reverse complement strand
GTATTCTGGCCGCTACGCTGCCGGCTATGCGGCAGTCCGCCAGGCCCGCTATCGCCGGATGCTCGACTGCGGCGTGATTGCTGAGGCCGCTACGGCGCTCTGGCCGCTTGATCCGGCCTGGGGCGAGCAGGAAGCCTTCTGGCCCTGGGATGAGCGGAATATGGAGGTCTATGCCGCCATGGTGGAGTCCTTGGATCGGGGCATTGGACGGATTGTCGACTCGCTTGAGGCAACCGGACAACTCGATAACACGCTGATCTGTTACCTCCAGGACAACGGCGGCTGTGCCGAGACGATGGGCCGCGGTAAGCCGGGGCCGGCCCGCGCCGCCAGCCCTCCTCTGCCCCCAATGGCAGCAGATGCCCTCCAGCACGACATGATTCCCGTGCAGACCAGGGACGGCTTTCCTGTCAGGCAGGGAAAGGGCGTCATGGCCGGCCCGGCCGATACCTACATCGGCTACGGCAAGGCCTGGGCGACCGTCTCAAACACGCCCTTCCGCCGCTACAAGCACTGGGTCCACGAAGGCGGTATTGCGACGCCACTGATTGTTCATTGGCCGGCGGGCATTGCCAACGCAGGCCGACTGGAGCAGACCCCTGGGCATCTGATCGACATCATGGCGACGGCGGTCGATCTTGCCGCCGCGACCTATCCGGGCGACAAGACTCCGCTGGAGGGCATCAGCCTGGCACCGCTGTTTCGTGGGCAAACACTCCCACCGCGAACACTCTACTGGGAGCACGAAGGCAACCGCGCCGTCCGCGCCGGCAACTGGAAACTCGTCGCCGGCTTCAACGAACCCTGGACACTCCACGACATCAGTACCGATCGCTCAGAAACGCACGACCTCAGTGATCAGTATCCTGACAAGGCGGCCTCCCTTGCAGCTGCTTGGGACGCCTACGCCACTCGGGCCGACGTGGTTGACTGGCGAATCTGATTGCCCCGGCCGCCTTCAATCCGCACCGGAAGCGCGTCCGGCCCCTGCTGATCGGACTGGATCAAAAATCCGCCAACCCGCGAGTCGACCAGATCAATCAACGCCAATGCTGCCGCTTCACTGTCGAGGATCGTACAGTTGGCAAGGTGCATCCGCCGGCAGTTTTCGACGGTGAGTGCTGCTGCCGCCCCCCGAACATTGGTGATGTGTAGCCCCGTGATCGTGCAGTCCTCACAATCACGAAAGACAACGTCGTTGACTGGCTGCGGACCCTGTCGCGACTGGTAGCGGGGATTGCGGTCGAGGCTGTTGGGCCCGACGACGATGCTCTGGCATCGCTCGATGAGCAGGTTGTGAGCAAACCCCATCCAGAGTGTGTTGCCGGTGAGCGTCACCCCGCGGCAATCCTGCAGATGCACGTTGACGAAAACATCGCTGAGAATGTTTCCGGTGATGGTGACATGGCCCTCCCGCTGCGTTCCCTCGCCGCCGTCGCTGCTGCCGATAATCCGGATGTTGGCCGAGTCGGCTGCCCGGCGGTTGTGCTGGATCGTGCAGCCGGTGATGGCGACCTCAGCTGTGCCATAGCGGCTCGCTCGTGAGTCGATCAGGACGTTCGCAGTCGGGGGTTGGCCAGCTTCCATGTTGCTTTCAAGATCACAGCCGGTGATCTGAAGATTGCGGATGTTGCCTTTGCGGCAGACGATCCCGCCACCGGCGTTGTAGCTGATGTGGCAGCCGGTGATGTTTGACTGATGGAGATTGACGTTGTCGTAGAAGATTCCGCTGCCGGAGTTCTCATAGAGATGGCAGTCGGAAATGACCACGTTGCGGTTGTTCTCAAGCAGCCGGATGCCGTGGCGGCAGCCGCGGATCTGAACCCGCGAGATGGTCAGTTGCATCGTGCCAACAGCATGGATGCCTTCGGCCTCTGGATGAGCCCCAGCGATGCCAAGGCCGTCGATCAGAGGCATCCGCTGCCGGGTCCAGACCCGGTCCTCAAAACCGTCGGGATCGGCCGACTTGAAATGGGTGCCGATGACGCGAATCGCCGGCCCCGGTCCAGCCATCATCAGGGTGGCAACACCATTGCCCGAGATGCTGCTGAAGCCAAGCCGGTCGAGTTCGATCACCAGAGGCTGGGTGATCCGGTAGGTGCCCTTGGCGAGGACAACCGCCCCGTTGGCTCGGTCAATCGACGCCTGGAGAGCTGCCGTATCGTCAGTCATGCCATCGCCAACAGGAACTGCACCAGCCGCTGCCTCCAGCAGCACGCCAGAGACGCAACTGAGGATCACGACAAACGCGAGACGTCGTAGCTTGATCATGTCGTTCCTCCGCGGATCGTCAGGGAATCCAGCAAGCGGGTCGTACAGCATGCTGTGATGTGGCCGGCACCAGCCCCGCAAACGTCAAGTCTACTCGGCCTGCCCATTGGCAGCCTGCCGTGAGCGGTTCTGACGAGCGACTGACTTGAACTGCAACCCACCCCCAGGCAACGTTCACGTCCGCATTCGCGGATCGAGGGCATCACGGACACCGTCACCAAGAAAGTTCAGTGCAAACAGCAGCACGGTCATGACGCCGCCGGGAAAGACCAGCGTCCACCAGAAGACCAGCATCTGATTCGCGCCGTCGTTGATCAGGCTGCCGAGGCTGGGCTGCGGAGGCTGCACGCCGAGGCCGAGAAATGAGAGAAACGCCTCCTGCAGGATCATCGACGGAACCGTCAGCGTAAAGGTGACAATCACCGGCCCGAGCGTGTTGGGAATCAGATGCCGAAAGACGATCTCGTGGCCCGGCGTGCCGAGGCTGCGGGCAGCCAGAACGAAGTCCTGCTCCTTGAGGCTCATCACCTGGCCCCGAACCACCCGAGCCGTCAGCAGCCAGCCAACCGCTCCGAGCGCAAGAAACAGGAGCAGCAGACTTTTGCCCAAAATCGTGACCAGAATGATCACCAGAAACATGTAGGGAAGGGCATAGAGAATGTCGACCACCCGCATCATCGCCGTATCGACAAGGCCACCGGCGTAACTCGAGACAGCTCCATAGACAGTGCCGATCGTCGCGGCCAGCAGGGCCGACAGGAGGCCAACTGACAGGCTGACCCGGCCCCCGACCAGTACCCGCACCAACAGATCACGGCCATAGAAGTCGGTTCCGAAGGGATGCTCCCAAGAGGGAGGCTGCGGCCCCTGGGCAAGGTTTTGGGTCTGGGCGTCATAGCCGGCGGCCGCAAAGAGCAGCGTCGGACCAACGAGGCAGGCCAGACCCAGGAGCAGAATCACTCCACCACTGGCCACCGCCATGGTGTTTTTCCGCAGTCGTCGCCAGGCGTCCTGCCAGAGCGATGTACCCGCCACTGGATCGCCTGAGACCGCTGGCAGCGGGGGCTGGCCATTCCTAGTTTCTGCGGTGCGTTCTGAACCTTTCACCCCGTTGCTCATGAATAGTCAATCCTCGGGTCGAGGAAACCATAGAGCAGATCGACGATGAGGTTGAGCAGCAGCAGGAAGAAGGCATACAGCAGCACGATGCCCATCACGAGAAAATAGTCTCGGTTGAAGGCGGCATCGACAAAATACGGCCCGATGCCGGGAACATTGAAAATCTTCTCGACCACCACGCTGCCGGTGAGCATGCTGGCGATCGCCGGCCCAAGATAGCTGACCACCGGCAGCAGCCCGCCGCGCAGCGCATGGCGCAATACAACTACTCCGTGCAGAAAGCCCAAGCGGAGATGCAGAACCAGATGGCCGCGCAGCAGGCCGAGGGACAGAAGCGCATCTTCGACTACAACGCACAGGTCGCCCAGAACGACGCCCTGCGCGTGGAGCAGGAGGCCCGCGAACGCGCCCGCCGCATGCGCGAGGAAAACGAGCGGATGCTGGGCCGTCAGCGTGCCGCCTACGGCAAGGCCGGTGTGACCAGCGAGGGATCGCCCTTGATGATCATGGCCGACACCGCCGGACTGGGCGAACTGGCCGCTGCGCTGGCCCAGTCGGGCGTGGAATGCATCACCTACGTGCGCGCCGATCGCCCGGGCCTGCCGCGTGAGGTACGCG
>RFVE01000229.1 GCA_009922585.1 Planctomycetia bacterium | reverse complement strand
GCAGATCATCACGGGTAACTCGAAGACCTTTTTGAACAGTTCCGTGCGTCGCTCGGCACCCCAGATGTCGACCTGCGGATTGTCCTTGGCGACGAGGGCCAGTTGCACCCCCCTTTCGTCCACTGTCGCCACCACGTCGGTTACCTGCTGCGATCGGCTGCGGTCGAGGCCACCAGCAAGCCGGAGGATAGCGGCCATCTTCTTGACCCGTCGCTGATCGTCGGCCGACAGCCGAGCCAGATTCTGATGCTTCTTTTTGGGGAACGCCCCACGGTGGTAGCGGGCGACGTTGGCAATCAGTTCAAGGTCATGGCCGCGGATGCCCGGCAGCCGACTGTTGCGAATCAGGTGATAGCTGTGCTTGTGATGCTGGTCGTAGTTGATCACATAACCGACATCCTGCAGCCGGGCCGCCGTTTCAAGCAGCGGCCGATCCTCCGGGATCAGGGCGAGTGGCTCGGTCAACTGGTCATAGATCCGGCCCGCTAGGTCGGCGACCGTTCGGCCATGCTCAAGTTCACCCGAGCAGGCAGCAGCCAGCCGTTCAATTGCCTGATCCCGCTGGGCCGGGTCGGTGACCGGACGATCGAAGCAGTCGTCGATCATCTCGTGAATCAGTCCGTCACGGACACCGCGGGTGTGGACCACCACGGTGTTGACCCGGAATCGCTTCAACAGCCCGTCGATAATCGTGAGGCCGGCAATGATGATGTCGGCCCGGTCGGCAGTCATGCCGGCCATCGACCGCCGGGACCGGAGGGGCATCTTCTTCAGCCGGTCGAGCAGGTGTCGCAGTTCAGCATGCGACACCTTGTAGCCAGCCACTGGAATATCCACCTCTTTTTTGCTGGCCATCATCAGCTCTGCCAGCGTCGTGAATGTGCCGCCCGAGCCGACGAGAAAGTGTGGGGCGAACAGCGGCCGGGTTGTCTCCCGCTTCAGGCAGCCACTGATCTCTTGGTCGAGCTTAAGTAGCCCCTGCTGAAAAGCTTCGTTGCTGGCGCCGCTACCGATGCCACACTGCTCAGTCAGCCGAACAGCGCCCAACGGCGTCGAAAAGATCGACTCGACGAGGCTGCCGGTGGCGAACACGATTTCAGTGCTGCCACCACCGATGTCGGCAATCACGATGTTCTTGCCGGTCAGGTCAAAGGCTCGCTGCACGCTGGTGAACGCTAGCCGGGCCTCCCGCTCGCCACTGATGACTTCGACGTCGAGGCCAACCTCTTCGCGAACGCGGCGGCAGAATTCACTGCCGTTGGTCGCCTCCCGCACGGCACAGGTGGCGATTGTTCGCAGCGCTGAAGCCTGGTAGCCAGCGGCGATCTGCTTGAAGGTGCCAAGCGCTGCGATGGTCCGCTCCATCGCCTCCTCATCGAGCCGGCCAGCTGCCGAGACGCTGCGGGCCAGTCGGGTCGGCTCTCGCTCTTCATCGAGAATACGGTAGCTGCCCCCTCGCAGCACCTCTGCCACGAGCAGGCGAACGCTGTTACTGCCGATATCGATTCCAGCCAAGCGGCTGGACATGTCGGCGGTCAGATAAATCTGCTTTTGTTCGTTTCGGGCGGTCATGCCGGTGGTGGCGGGGGATTTGTGGCAGGTTTTCAGTCGCCAAGCATACCGGCTCGGAACAGGGCAGTGCTTGGCTACACTGTGCAGAGCAGTTAGCGAACGTGCAAAACCTTCTCTCCGTCTCTCCCGCCGCCTCACCGTGCATCGACCCATTTCTGGAATCGTCTACAGCTGCGGTGATGCGTTTTCGCCTCCGAGCGCAGGCTGCGGCCTCTCGGTGGGAAACTTTGACGGTGTCCATCTGGGCCATCGGGAGATCATCCGGCAACTCCGCGAACTGGCTGGGGTCCACGGGCTTCCTGCCCCCGCCGTTGACAACGGTGCAGCGGCGGGCCGAAATGCTGCTGAGTCTCGGGCTTGATGCCGTGGTGGTGCTCGACACCAACGCCGGTCTGCTCGGTCTTTCACCAGCTGACTTCTACGAACTCGTGCTGCGAAAATGCCTCCGCGGAGCGGCCTTTGTCGAGGGAGATGATTTCCGGTTCGGGGCTGGCCGGCAGGGCGACACCGAACAACTGCGGGCCTGGGCGAGCCGCGACGGGTTGGCCTGCGCTGCCGTCTCGCCGGTGGTGACTGATGGCATAGCCGTGTCGAGTTCACGGATTCGGCAGCTGCTCAGCAATGGTGAAGCCGCTGCTGCGGCTGAGGTCTTGGGAACCGCGTACGCCATTTCTGGAAGGGTGGAACATGGCCAGCACCGTGGGGCCGCGATCGGCTTTCCGACCGCGAACCTCACCGATCTCGCCACGCTGCTACCAGCCGCGGGCGTCTATGCCGGGCAGGCGACTACTGTGGCGGGAAGCCAGCACGCTGCCGCGATTCACATCGGGAAAAATCTCACCTTCGCGGCAGCCCGCCCGAGACATTTTCGCCACCCATGTTCAGGAATTTCATTGCAAGGAGCATCCATGCGTCTCGACTGGGCCGCCTTTCTCAAGCTCGTTCATCAGTCCGAACGGTTTGTGCTGACCAGCCATGTTCGGCCCGACTGCGATGCGCTTGGCAGCGAGCTCGGCCTCTTGGGCATTCTTGAGGCGATTGGCAAGGACGTCCGCATCGTTAATGCCCAGGAGACGCCGGCCAACCTCCGCTGGATCGATCCTGAAAACAGGCTTGAGTCGCTGGCCCAGGGGGTGAAGCCGGCCGACCTGGACGACCGTGACCTGCTGGTGGTGCTCGACACCAGTGCCTGGGCCCAGCTGGGGGCGATGGGCGAGGTGCTCAAGCGAAACCGCGACCGGGTGGTGGTGGTCGACCACCACGTCAGTGAAGATGATCTTGCCGACCGCTGGTTCAAGGACACCACCGCCGAGGCGACCGCCCGCATCGTCTATGAGATCGGCCTGCGGCTGCGGGTGCCGCTGCCCGTCGGCCAGTGGCGAAACCTTTCGGGTCGCCGCCCGGCTCGTCGATGCCGGTGCCAGCCCGTCTTTCATCTATCGCGAACTCTTTGAGCAGGACACGCTGGCGCGGCTGCACCTGGTGGGCCGGACGTTGGCTGGAGCCCGCACCTTCAACGAGGGCAGCTGCATCCTTTCGACGGTGCGGCAGGCTGACATCAAGGCGATTGGCGCGTTACCCGCCGATACCGAAGATCTGATCAACCTGACCCTGGCGGTGAAGGGCACCCAGCTGGCAGCCATCTTGATTGAACAGCCCGATGGCCGGGTAAAGCTGAGCTTCCGCAGCCGCGGCGCGGCCGACTGCAGTGCCTTGGCCGGGCAGTTTGGCGGCGGCGGCCACAAGGCAGCGGCCGGGGCGATCGTGAGTGGTGATTTCGATGCCGTCGAACAGCAGGTGACTGAGGCGGTCGACGCGGCCTGGCATGCGCTTGAGCCGGTCTGACACCGAGTGTGCTGGAATTTCGTCAGGTCGACGGATCTGGCGACATGCGTGAGTAAGCCTGCCGCGGACGGGCGCCGGTACTTGGAGAAAGCATCAATGAGTGAACACAGCGAGGCAGATTCTGCTACCGAAAACCGGCGGGGCTTCATCACCAAGGCCTTGGCAGTCTGTTGTGGCGGCCTGGCAACCCTTGCCCCTGTTGGGGCCGCCATCTGGGCGGTGCTCGACCCGCTGCGGCGGACGGCCGGTGCGGGCAGCTTCCTGCGGGTGGCTGACCTGGCCAACCTGCCTGATGACGGCCAGCCGCGGCAGTTCCCGGTGATCACCGATCGGGTTGATGCCTGGACCGGCTATGCCGCCGAGCCGATCGGGGCGGTCTATGTGAAGCGGGAGCCGGGGAGCGACACTGTCGAGGCACTGTCGGCGACCTGTCCTCACGCTGGCTGCTTTGTAGAGATGGACAAAGAATCAAAGTGCTTCCGTTGTCCCTGCCACAACAGTGCCTTCACCCTTGACGGTGGCATCGTTGCCCCGAGCCCCAGCCCGCGGCCCATGGACGGCCTCGAGTGCCAGATCGACAAGTCGGGCAGCATCCT
>RFVE01000228.1 GCA_009922585.1 Planctomycetia bacterium | reverse complement strand
CAAAAAGCGGTTTCCCTCAGCTTGCGCTTCGGGCTTCAAAGCAAGGGCTTTTTCTCGCCGGTACGGGTGAAGCCGCGCCATCAAAACGTGCAGCAAGACGGAGAGTCGTCTGACGCGCATACGATTGCTCCGCAACTTGTGTGCCGAACAGCACTGCCATCCGTGGCCTTTTTCCACTCGGGCAACCCCCGAAAATACCGAGGGTTTTCGGGGTTGCTCGTCGCCGCTTCCTGCGGTGGCAAACATTATCTCAAGCCTCCTAATGCATTTCCACCGCGCAGCTTCCCAGCCCGCTGCGATAGTAGTTGAACTGCACGTTGGGATGGTCCGCGAGCAGTGACATCGGGACAGCTGAGTCAGCAAGTCGTTTTGAGATCATCAGGGCTGTCAGCCGTTGGCCGAGCGGGTTGTCGTGGACGCCAGCCTGCCAGATTGAAACTTTCTCGGCCTGCCAGGTCTGGACCGGACCGACCGTGATTGCCTGCTGCGGCACCATCGTGATGTTGCCACCCCCACTGGTGCGGGCGTTTTGGGCAAGCGTGACCGGGTGGAGGTCGACCACCCGGGTGGAGAGCTTTCGGTATTCATCCGGTGGCGGCGGCTCGTCAGCGAAGGGCGGTTCACGCCGCAGCGGGTCGTTGAAGGCCCAGTGCTTGATGTCGCCCTGGCCGCCCTGCATGACGGCACAGCGGGCGGAGTTCCAACTGGCGATGTAGGCCGCCACGTCGGCTCGGGGAAAGTGGAGATTCTCCTCGGGCATTCTGAGGTCGGGCCGGATGCGGTCGAAGCAGAGTTCGCGGTCGGCCCGCTCAAATGACAGGGGGTGCGTTACCGGGACCTCGCGGCCGTCCGCAAACCATTCGTCCATGCCCCAGAAGTGGGCGTGTCGTAGGTCTATTTCCAGTTCATTGACCAGCCTGGCCACCAGCGGTAGTTGCTCCGTCGGGCCAATCGGCCCGCAGATGCCGACGGGGTCGTCGGCCGTGGCCCGCCGCCAGGCGTTGATGTATTCCAGCGCCTCGGCCAGGTAGAAGTCTTCAAGACTGTCGTAGAAGACCACCTGAAAGCCCGGTCGGGAGAGCTGAAGCAGATCCTCTGGAGTGAGGGCGGCAGCCTCACGGATGAGTTCTGAGTCGAGCGTGGTGTAGTCCCACCAGTCGGGGGCGATACGGCTGAGCGGTCGCGACATAAGTGGCCTTTCATAGAAGAGCGTAAGTTCAGGTGTCCGTGGCAACGAGTAGCAAGAGATTCAGAGCGAGTCCGCAGGCTGGTGCTGGAGAAGGGCGGCTGGCAGTGCTTCGACGAGGGGATTGCCAGCAGTTGTTGAAAACCCAAGGTGCGAATGCCGCTGCCAGCCCTCGGCGTATTGGAAGCGACCCGACAGGCGGCCCACCTCGCGGGCCATGGCATCACCGGCATCAAGATAGCTGTCCATTCCCTGGGTGGCATCCAGCCAGGCTTTCTGGCTGGCGTGGGCCGCCAAGGCCTGCCGCTTGATCGGCTGTACGGAAGTAATGTCAACGTACAGATCGGCCGACACCGGCTGCCTCAGGCCATCGCAGAGGCCATGGGGCAGCGCGTGGTAGACGGTGATGTCGCCATCGTATGGCGGCAACGGAGGATCGGTGGAGAAGTTTGGCATGCCCCGGGAAAATGCGGCGGTAACTGCCAGGCGGGCAGTGTTCATGTGGTCTTCCATATAGTCGGCGGGGGCGTGGGTGAGCACGATCCGGGGCCGCACCTGCCTGATAACCGCAGCAAGTTTCCGGAGATGCGGTTCGTCATAGAAGATCAGCAGATCATTGGTGAAGCTCTCGTGGAACGTCGCCCCGAGGACTTCTGCTGCGGCGCGGCCTTCGGCCGCCCTGATCTGCCGCGTCTCCGCCGGCCCTGTTGTCATGCTGCCGCAGTCACCGCCCGAGAGGTTGAGATAGTGAGTCTCCCATCCAGCCTGGCTGAGCAGCAAGAGTGTGCCGGCTGCCATGAACTCAATGTCATCAGGGTGGGCAAAAGCAGCCAGCACGCGGTCGGGATTGGCCATGGCAGGGTGAATATTGGGTGAAGAGAATAAGCAGCCCACAAGTGATACATTACCATTTCCATCGGCAAGCTTGGCCACCTGATCCTTCTGCAAGAACAGCCTCCAAGGAGCACACCCATGAAACATCCTCTTCGACTCAGTCATCAGACAGACCAGCCATCAGAGCCGGGGCAGGCTTCCTCACGTCGTGCGTTTCTGGCCACTGCCGCTCAGGTAGCCGGAGCGGTGACGGTGCCGACGGTCGTCTCTGCCCGGGCGCTGGGGCTTGAGCCCGGCACCCCGGCAGCCAGTGAACGGTTGACCCTCGGAGTGATCGGCTTTGGCCCGCGGTGCAAGTACGTGCTGACCGAGATGCTCAAGTTTCCCGACGTCCAGGCAGTGGCGGTCGCTGACATTCAGAAGCGGTGCCGTCGGGAAGGCAAGCAGTTCATCGACCAGACCTATGGCAACACCGATTGCACCACCACTGGCGATCTGCGGGAACTGCTCGCCCGGGATGATATTGACTGCGTCATTGTTGCGACGGGCGATCGCTGGCACGGGAAGGCGGCGATGATGGCCGCCGAAGCTGGCAAAGATGTCTACTGCGAAAAACCCTGCGGCCTGACGATCGACATCTGCGGGCAGATCGAGGAGACGATGCGGCGAACCGGCCGGATCTTCCAGGCAGGTACTCAGCGACGAAGCGTGCCGAACTTTCAGCAGGCGGTTGAGCTTGTCCACGCTGGAAAGCTTGGCCAGCTTCAGGAACTGCACGCTTCCGTCTACACGCCTGTGCTCAATAACGACTGGCTGCCGGCCCAGCCGACACCCGACCCGGAAGAGATCGACTGGAACCTTTGGCTGGGGCCCTGTCCCTGGCGGCCTTACAACAGCGAGTATGTCATCAAGCGCCGCTGGCGGGGCTATTTCGACTTTGAATCAGGAGCGAAGCTCCTTGACTGGGGGGCCCACACGGTTGATCTCTGTCAGTGGGCGGGGAAGTACGACGACACCGGGCCGGTGGAGTTCACCCCCTCTGATAAAAACATCATCTGCCGCTACGCCGATGGGGTGAAGTTGGTCCTTGATTTTCTGGAAGATCCCTTCAAAGACCGCGGCCCCCGCTGGAACACCAAACTGGGGACCTGCCCGGTGAAGTTCATCGGGAGTGAGGGCATGGTCTCGACCGGTGACGAAGGTGACATCGACATCACTCCGGAATCGTTGCGGGCAGAACTGGGTGAGGGCTACAAGCGAATTCGGGGCACTGACGCCGCGTTGCATGCCCGCAATTTCTTTGACTGCGTGAAGAGTCGACAGCAGCCAGTCTGCAATCCTGCGATTATGCGGCGGAGCCATGTGGTCAGCCATGCCGCAGCCCTCTCCTGGATTCTTGGCCGCACCCTCGGCTTTGACCCGGCCACCGAGACATTCACCAGCAACGGCAAGCCCGATGCTGAAGCGAATGGCCTGAAAAAGCGGCCGGAACGGGAGTTTTGGGGATGAGCAGATTTTTCTCAACCGAACGAGTGCGGTTGTTCGCGGCGATCAGCCTCGTGCTGGCGGGGCTGTTATCACCGGAGATTCAGGCCGCTGGGGTGCCACTTTTTGACGGCAAGACGTTTGCGGGCTGGGAAGGCGACACCGCTACTGTCTGGCGGATCGAGAATGGCGAGATCGTTGCCGGATCACTCGATAAAAAACAGCAGAAGAATGATTTTCTCTGCACGACCAAGCGGTACGGCAACTTTGAGCTGCGGCTGAAGGTCAGGCTTACTGGCACCGAGGGCTTTGTGAATTCAGGGATTCAGTTTCGCAGCGAGCGGATTCCTGGCAGCCACGAGGTGATCGGCTACCAGGCTGACTTTGGTCACGGTTACGACGGAGCCCTCTACGACGAGTCCCGTCGGAAGCGGATGCTGGCCCAGCCGTCGCAGGAGGTGCTTCAAAAGGTTTCGCGGCCCGGTGAATGGCACGACTACCGGATTCGTGCCGAAGGGT